>NZ_JBFBCG010000005.1:0-181659 GCF_040683105.1 Streptomyces sp. NPDC051020
GGAGGGGCCCCCTCCGCGTCGCCTCCCTCCTCCGCCTTGCCAGGCTTGCCCCTCGCCCCGCTCCTTCCTCCACCCCACCCATGTGCGCGGCCTCTTAGCCGCGCCACGGGAGCTCGGCCGTGACCCGCGTCGGCCCGCCCACCGGGGAGTCGACGACGAGGATGCCGTCCACCGCGTCCAGCCGCTCGGTCAGACCGGCCAGACCGCTGCCCGCCGACAGGTCCGCGCCGCCCCGCCCGTTGTCGGTGACCTGCAGCATCAGCCGGTCGGCCGTACGCCACACATCAACCGTCGCATGCGTCGCGCAGGCATGCTTGCTGACGTTCTGCAGCAGCTCGGACACGGTGAAGTACGCAATCCCCTCGATGGCCTGCGCGGGCCGCGACGCCAGGTCGACCTCGACCGTCACCGGGACGGTGCAGCGGGAGGCGACGGCGGAGAGCGCGGCGTCCAGGCCGCGGTCGGTGAGGACGGCGGGATGGATCCCCCGGGCGAGGTCGCGGAGCTCCTGCAGGGCGACCTTCACCTCGCCGTGCGCCTCGTCGACCATGCGGGCGGCGGCCTCGGGGTCCTGCGCCAGCTTCTCCTTCGCGAGACCCAGATCCATGGCGAGGGCGACGAGGCGGGCCTGCGCGCCGTCGTGCAGATCGCGTTCGATGCGCCGCAGGTCGGCGGCGGCGGTGTCCACGACCACACCCCGGTCCGACTCCAGCTCCGAGACGCGCGACGCGAGCCGGGACGGCCCGAGCAGCCCGTACACCATCACCCGGTCCACGCACGTCAGGCCACGGACGATCCACGGGGTGACGAGGACGAGTATCAGGCCGGTCGCACTGGTCTTGGCCAGCTCGAAGGGCGAGTCGAGATAGATGTCGTGCGAGGCGTCGCCGTACAGCTGGATGCCGCCGGTCCCCGCGTAGGTGGGGAAGACCCACTGCCACAGCGGATACGTGAAGGCCGCCCACGCGCACGTCCACAACGTCAACGAGAAGATGAACGCGAAGACGGCCCACGGGAAGTGCAGCAGCGCATAGAGAAGGTGCCGCCAGGACGCCCCGCTCTTCAGCACCGCGCCGACCCAGGACATCAGCCCGCCGGTGCTGCCGCGCACCGGCGCCGGATCCGCCACCTGGAGCCTCAGCAGCCCCCGCGCCCGGGCCCGCTCCATGGCGCCGATTCCGCGGCACATGGCCAGGGTGCCGGCAAGGAGCGGAATGCCGAGGAACGTGATCAGCAGACCCGCGCTGGCAGAGGTCAGGGCCACCGCGAGGCCGAACACCACCGTACTGATGGGCAGACTCAGCAACAGATAGCCGAACTCGCGCCAGGTCCTCGCCTCGAACGGCGCGCGCAGCGCCGCCGCAACGACGTGCTTCACCGTGGAGTGGTCCTCGGGGCCGGAACCGGACCGCTGAGGGTCGCGAGTGTCCGGTCCGTATGCCGTGGCCATGGTGCCGTCCGTTTCTCCGCTCGGCGGATGGAGTGGGTCTTCTTCGGCAGCCCGTACAGGCCGCCACCTCAAGAGTGCTGTCCGGCAAGGCCCCTCACCATGAGGCCGGTATCCCTTTTCGGCCGGGGGTTTTCCCCACCCCCGGCTGCGGCCTGGGCCCCCTCCTGCGGGGTCGGACCGGAACGGGGCGCGGGTCCGACGCGTGTACCCGCAACCCCGCGAGCCCGGCACGATCCGCAAGAAAGGCCCTATGGCCGTTTTGCGGCGCCTGCACCGTCCCCGCCCCGGTCCCGCCAGGGCAGCTCGGCCACGACTGTCGTCGGCCCGCCGACCGGCGAGGTCAGGACGAACAGCCCGTCCACCGCCCCCAGCCGCTCCGCCAGCCCGGACATCCCCGTACCGCCGCCCATCTGCGCCCCGCCCCGGCCGTCGTCACTGACCTGGATCAGCAGCCGTTCCTCCGACCGCCACACCTCGACGGACGCCGAACTCGCACCACTGTGCTTGCTGACGTTCTGCAGCAGCTCGGACACGGTGAAGTACGCAATCCCCTCGATCGCCTCCGCAGGGCGCGACGGCAGATCCACGCCCACCGTCACCGGGACGGTGCAGCGGGAGGCGACGGCGGAGAGCGCGGCGTCCAGGCCGCGGTCGGTGAGGACGGCGGGATGGATTCCCCGGGCGAGGTCGCGGAGCTCCTGCAGGGCGACCTTCACCTCGCCGTGCGCCTCGTCGACCATGCGGGCGGCGGCCTCGGGGTCCTGCGTCAGTCTCTCCTTCGCCAGGCCGAGCCCCATGGCGAGGGCGACGAGGCGGGCCTGCGCGCCGTCGTGCAGATCGCGTTCGATGCGCCGCAGGTCGGCGGCGGCGGTGTCCACGACCACACCCCGGTCCGACTCCAGCTCGGCGATCCTGCGCTCCAGCTCGTCCGAGGGCGAGAGCAGCCCCCGCGCCATCGCCCGGTCCGCGTTGGCCAGCAGCCGCGCCGTGAAGGGCAGCACGGGCCACAGGACGAACAGACTCAGGAACGTCACCGTGAACGTGAGCACGCCCCAGGGCAGCCGGATGAAGGAATACAGCACCGCCCGCCAGCCCACCGGATCCTTGAGACTCGACCACAGCCACGGAAGGACGCCGCGGTCACGGCGGCCCAGTGCGGTCGCGCTCGGCTCGTCGATACGCACCCCCAGCAGCGCCCGGGCCCGGCCCCGCTCCGCCCTGCCGAGCAGCCGCGCCCCCTGCAGCCCGCCGGCGAGAAGCGGCAGACCCACCACCGTGACGGAAAGCCCCACGCCGATACCGATCATGAAAACTGTGTAAACGAACCCGGCAACGGCCATCGGCAGGTTGGACAGGAGATAGGAGATCTCCTTCCACGTCCACGGATCCAGTGCGAAGCGGGCGGGCGGCGGCCGGTCGTTGTCGGGCGCCGGGGGGCTCAAGGTCATGCGCCCAGCCTGCCGGGCCGGGCCCGCGCACGCCATGGGGTTCATGGGCGGGGTGAGGTAGGGATAACCCCACCCCTTGCCCGACGCGGCTGCTTACCACTTCTTTAGCAGGGCCTAGACTCCCGTGCGTACAGACGTCGAACAGGTATGAGGGAGCGGAGGGGCGGACGTGGCCTACGTGGCGGACCTGCCGGAATCGACCGTTCTCGCGACGGACTACTTCCAGAGCTATTCGGTCGTCGGACTGCTCGCCGTGATCGGCGTGCTGTTCGTCGCCGTCGCCTTCGGAGCGGGCCGGCTGCTGCGCCCCGTGGTGCCGACACCGGAGAAGCTCCTCACCTACGAATGTGGCGTGGACCCCGTCGGCGAGGGCTGGGCGCACACCCAGGTTCGCTACTACGTCTACGCATTCCTCTATGTGATCTTCGCTGTCGACTCGATCTTCTTGTTCCCGTGGGCGACTGTATTTGCAGCACCCGGATACGGCGCGACCACACTGGTGGAAATGTTCATCTTCCTCGGTTTCCTCGCCGTGGGACTGCTCTACGCATGGAAGAAGGGCGTCCTCGAATGGACGTGACGAGCCCGCAGACCCCCGAGCCGCAGCACCGGCCCGAACCAATGCTGCTGCCCGAACCGAAACGGCTCGGCGTGCTCTCCCGGCTCGCACCCGAGCCCATGAAGGTGGTTCTGAACTGGGGCCGCCGCTACAGCCTCTGGGTCTTCAACTTCGGGCTCGCCTGCTGCGCCATCGAATTCATCGCCGCCTCCATGGCCCGGCACGACTTCATCCGCCTCGGCGTGATCCCGTTCGCACCGGGGCCCCGCCAGGCCGACCTCATGGTCGTTTCCGGCACGGTGACGGACAAGATGGCCCCGGCCGTCAAGCGGCTGTACGAGCAGATGCCCGAGCCCAAGTACGTCATCTCCTTCGGCGCCTGCTCCAACTGCGGCGGCCCGTACTGGGACTCGTACTCCGTGACCAAGGGCGTCGACCAGATCATCCCCGTCGACGTGTACGTACCGGGCTGCCCGCCGCGCCCGGAAGCCCTGCTCCAGGGCATCCTCAAGCTCCAGGAGAAGATCGCCCGCGAGTCGCTGGGCGAGCGGTACGCGACCGGCGGCAGCCGCCCCTCCACCGCCGCACTCCGCAGCGGCCTGGTCGCCGCCCCGCCGGCCCCGGGGGAGGAGCGGAAGTGACTGATCCGGAAACGGCGCAGGCCTACGACCGCCTGCCGGAAGCCGTCACCGAACTCTTCGGCGAGGACGCCACGGCGGAGTACGCGTACGACCTGCTGACCGTCGACGTCCCGCCGGCCGCCTGGACCACCGCCCTCGAGACGGCCCGCTCCCTGCTGGGCTGCACCTATTTCGACTGGCTGAGCGCAGTCGATGAACCCGGCACAGGCTTCCGTGTCTGCGCCCATGTCGCCGCCCCGGCGGCGGGCAAGGTCCGTCGGCTCCTGCTCCGTACGACCGTTCCGCACGACGCCGCGGTCCTGCCGACCGCCACCCACGTCTACGCGGGCGCCGCCTGGCACGAGCGCGAGACCCACGAAATGTTCGGCATCGGCTTCGAGGGCCACCCGCACCTGGTCCCCCTTCTTCTCCCCGAAGGTTTTGAGGGTCACCCGCTGCGCAAGGACTTCGTCCTGGCGGCGAGGGTCGCCAAAGCATGGCCGGGCGCCAAGGAACCGGGCGAATCCGAGCACGGCGGCCCCAAGCGGCGCACGATGCTGCCGCCGGGCGTGCCCGACCCGAATGAATGGGGCCCCCTCAAGGGCCAGCTCCCGCCTGCCCCGGCCCGCCCGGCCCGAGCAGCCCGCCCCGCGGGCGACCGCCCCGTGCGCAGGGCCCGCAGCGTGAGCGAGGGCTCGGCGAGCCAGCAGCCCGAGCCGGCAGCCCCGGCCGCCGCGGGTACCGGGACCACGCCGCCGGCCACCACCCCGACCGCGACTCCGCGCCGCACCCGCAGCGCGTCCCAGGGCTCGGCGAGCCAGCAGGGGGCTCCGGTGGAGCAGACGCCGGGAGTGACGGAAGCGGCGCCTTCGGCGGCCACGCCGAAGTCCGGCGCGCCGGGCACTGCGGCGACGGACTCGACCACCTTCCCGTCGGCAGCGGCGGGGACCGCGCCCTCAAAGACCGCGCCCTTGGAACCGACGCCGGAGGCGGCAGCCCCGGAGCAGGCACCCAGGTCCCGCGGCGCGGACGCGCCCTGGCACCACGCCCGCCCGGCCTTCGACGCGACCCCCGAACCGGACACCTCGCAACCCCCCCGGCGTCCGAGGAGCGGCGGCCCGGAGGCGGAGCCCCCGGTGCGGGAAGGGGCGGACAGGGGAGAGGCCCCGCGCAGCGGCCCCACCCCCGAAGGCACCGAACCCGCGGTCGCCCCCGAAACCCCCGAAACCCCTGAAACCCCTGAAACCCCTGACCACCCCGCCGGAGGCGATACCGCGTGAACGACGTACTCGACGTCGCCCTCCGGCTCATCATCGTCTTCGGGGTGTTCATGGTCGTCCCCCTCGTCGTGGGCCAGACCGAACACAAGGTGATGGCCCACATGCAGGGCCGCCTGGGCCCCATGTACGCGGGCGGTTTCCACGGCTGGGCCCAGCTCGTTGCCGACGGCGTGAAGTTCGCGCAGAAGGAAGACGTCGTCCCGGCCGAGGCCGACCGCCGCATCTTCCAGCTCGCCCCCGCCGTCGCCCTCCTCCCGTACCTCCTCGTACTCGTCGCCATTCCGATCGGCCCGAGCGAGGGCGCGGTCGGCCAGGTGGTCGACGCGGGCATCTTCTTCGTCCTCGCCGTCATGGGCGTGGGAGTGCTCGGCTCACTGATGGCGGGCTGGGCATCGGCCAACAAGTTCTCCCTCCTCGGCGGTCTCCGCACCGCCGCCCAGCTCCTCGCGTACGAACTTCCGATGCTGCTCGCCGCGGCCTCCGTCGCGATGGCCGCAGGCACCGTCTCCCTTCCCGGCATCGTCAACGCCTTCGAGTGGTGGTGGCTGCCGTGGCAGATCGTCGGTGCCCTGGTCTTCTTCGTGGCCGGACTCGCCGAACTGCAGCGCCCGCCGTTCGACATGCCGATCGCCGACTCGGAGATCATCTTCGGCGCGTACACCGAGTACACGGGCCTCCGCTTCGCCCTGTTCCTGCTCGCCGAGTACGCGGGTATCGTCGTCCTGAGCGCACTGACCACCGTCCTCTTCCTCGGCGGCTGGCACGGCCCGCTCGGTGCCGACGGACTCGGCTGGGTCTGGACGCTCCTCAAGATCGCGGTCCTCGCCTTCGTCGTCATCTGGCTGCGGGTGAGTTACCCCCGCCTCCGCGAGGACCAGCTGCAGAAGCTCGCCTGGACCACGCTCATCCCGCTCGCTCTCGCGCAGATCGCGCTCACCGGCATCGTGAAGGTGGCGATCAGCTAATGCCTCCGATCCCCGGCTCCGGCCTCGCCAAGGGTCTGGCCGTCACCCTGCGGACGATGACGAAGAAGACGGTCACCGCCCAGTACCCCGACGTTCAGCCCGAACTCCCGCCGCGCTCCCGCGGCGTCATCGGGCTGTTCGAGGAGAACTGCACGGTCTGCATGCTCTGCGCCCGTGAGTGCCCGGACTGGTGCATCTACATCGACTCCCACAAGGAGACGGTGCCCGCCGCCGCACCGGGTGGCCGCGAACGCAGCCGCAACGTGCTCGACCGCTTCGCCATCGACTTCTCCCTCTGCATGTACTGCGGTATCTGCATCGAGGTCTGTCCCTTCGACGCGCTGTTCTGGTCGCCGGAGTTCGAGTACGCGGAGACCGACATCCTCGAACTCACCCATGAGCGGGACAAGCTCCGCGAATGGATGTGGACGGTGCCCGAGCCGCCCGCACTCGATCCGGGTGCGGAGGAGCCGAAGGAGATCGCCGCCGCCCGCAAGACGGCGGAGAAGCTCGAAGCTCAGCGCGCCCAAGAAGCCCAGCAAGCCCAGCAAGCCCAGCAGACCCCGCAGCAGGAAGAAGAGGAAGGAAAGGAGTGACCCTCGCAGCCGCCGCGGCCCACCCCGGTTTCCTCTCCCCGACCGGCATCGAGATCGCCTTCGTCCTGGTCGGCGTCGCCACCATCGGCGCAGCCCTCATCACCGTCACGACCAAGCAGCTGGTGCACGCCGCCCTCTGGCTGGTCGTGGCGCTCGGCGGCCTCGCCGTCGAGTACCTCCTGCTGACCGCGGAGTTCATCGCCTGGGTACAGGTACTGATCTACGTCGGTTCCGTCGTCGTCCTCCTTCTCTTCGGGCTGATGCTCACCAAGGCCCCCATCGGCCGCTCCCCGGACGCCGACTCCGAAAACCGCTGGGCCGCCCTCGGTGTCGCCGTCGCCGCCGCGGCCGCCCTCGTCTGGGTCGTCGTGGACGCCTTCCGCACGACCTGGATCGACCTGGACGGACCGGCCCACGGATCCACCGAAGCCACCGGCGCCTTCCTCTTCCGGCACTGGGTGCTGCCCTTCGAAGCACTCTCCGTCCTGCTGCTCGCCGCCCTTGTCGGCGCGATCGTCCTGTCCCGCAAGCGCAGTAAGGAGCAGAGCTGATGCACCTCGCCTATCCCGCCGTGCTCGCCGCCCTCCTCTTCTGCACCGGGCTGTACGGAGTCCTCGCACGCCGCAACGCGATCCTGGTCCTGATGTCCGTCGAGCTGATGCTCAACGCCGTCAACCTCAACCTCGTCGCCTTCGACGTCTGGTTCCGCGACGCCCTGCACTCCGGCCAGGCCCTCACCCTCTTCACCATCGCCATCGCCGCAGCCGAGATCGGCATCGGCCTCGCGATCGTCCTCGCCGTCCACCGCAACCGCGGCAGCTCGGACGTCGACCGCCTCCGCGACACCGCCGAGACCGACGCCGCGGAATCCCTCCCCGGCGACGAGGACGACACCACCGGCACCGAAGACCAGGCCACTGCTGCGGCAGGGAAGGCAAAGAAGGCAGAGGCCACCGCGTGACCACCACGACCCTCGCCGTCCTCGTTCCCCTCCTTCCGTTCCTGGGCGCAGCCACCGGCCTGCTCCTCGGCCGCACCGCCCCCGGGTACGTACGCCCCCTCGCGATCCTCCCCACCCTCGGCGCGGCCGTGATCGCCGTCGTCGTCGCCGCACGCCAAGGCGGCGGCCCGGCCATCGATGCGTCGACCCGGCTCACACCCACCGGCTCGGTCCCGATCGACCTCGCCCTCCACCTCGACGGCTTCGCGGTCCTCGTCGCCGTCCTGGTCGGTCTCGTCGCGACCTGCGTACAGATCTACTCGACCGCCTATCTGCGCCACGACCCCCGCTACCCCTCGTACGCGGCACTCGTCTCCCTGTTCACCTCCGCGATGCTGCTCGTCGTCTACTCCGGCGACCTGATGGTGCTGCTGGTCGGCTGGGAAGTCATGGGCATCTGCTCGTACTTCCTCGTCGGCCACTACTGGGAGACACCCGAAGCCCGCGCCGCCTCCCTCAAGGCGTTCCTGGTCACCAAGCTCGGCGACGTCCCCTTCCTGATCGGCCTGTTCGCGCTTGCCGCCGACACCGGCACATTCCGGATCACCGGCATCCTCGGCGCCGTCGCCCACGGCGGGCTCGACCACCCCACTCTCATCGCCCTGCTGCTCCTCGCGGGCGTCGCGGGCAAGTCCGCGCAGTTCCCCCTGCACACCTGGCTGCCCGACGCGATGGCCGGCCCGACCCCGGTCTCCGCGCTGATCCACGCCGCGACGATGGTCGCCGCCGGCATCTACTTCGTGGCCCGGCTCCTCCCGGTCTTCGCCGAATCCGGCGCCGCCCTCGTCGTCCTCGCCGTCATGGCGGCGGTCACGATGATCGGGTCGGGACTCGCCGCGCTCGCCCAGGACGACATCAAGCGGGTCCTCGCCTACTCGACCATCGGCCAGCTCGGCTACATGGCCGGCGCCCTGGCCGTCGGCGACCGCGGCGCCGCCGTCTTCCATCTCCTCTCGCACGGCGCGTTCAAAGCCGTCCTCTTCCTCGCGGCCGGCGTGGTCATCCACGCCGCCGGGACCAACTCGCTCACCGCCATGTCCCGCATGGGCGGACTGGCGAAGCGCATCCCGGACGCCTACTGGACGATGACCGTCGCCCTCCTCGCGCTCGCCGCCATCCCGCCGTTCGCCGGCTTCTTCTCCAAGGAAGCCATCCTCGTCGCCGCCGAACACACCGCCCTGGGCGAACGCCACGTCGCCCCGGCCGCCGCCGGCTGGACCGTCCTCGTCGCCGGACTGCTCGCCGCCGTCCTCACCGCCGCGTACGCCACCCGCCTCTGGCTCCTCGCCTTCCGCGGCCGCGGCGCCGAGGCCCCCGACCACGGCAGGCAGCCCGTCGCGATGACCGCCGTCCTCTGGGTCCTCGCCATCCCCACCATCGGCTTCGGACTCACCGTCGGCGTGATCACCGACTGGTTCGACGGCCACAGCCTCACCCCGTCCGTGACCACCGCCGTCCTCTCCACCGGCGTCGGCCTCGTCGGCGGCCTCGTCACCTACGGCGCCTGGCGCCACACCACGGCCCTCGCCGCCCGCACCCCCGCCGGTGCCGTCGTCGCCCACCCCGACGCCGAACCCGCACTCATCGAGGCCGAGGCCATGACCCACCACACCGCCGGATACGGCGACACCCCGGGGACCCCCGACCCGGCCGACCCCGGACGGCTCCTGCTCGGCCCGCTCCACCGCCACGCCGCCACCGGCTTCCACCTGGACGCCCTCTACGCGACGCTGTTCGTCCGCCCCGTCCAGGCCGCGGCGAGCCTCGTCAGCTTCCTGGACCGCGAGGTCGTCGACACCTACGTACGCGGCGCCGGCACCGGCGCGCGCTGGCTCGGCGCCGCCGTCCGCCGCGCCCAGACCGGCAACGTGCAGACCTACCTCAGCGCACTGCTCGCCGGTTCCCTTGTCCTGGCGATCGCCGCCGTCGTTTTTGCCAACGTCAACGCCGGGTCGTGAGCCGTGATCGATATCAGCGAATCCGTGATGCAGTTCCTTCTCGCGTTCATCGTCGTCGGCCCGCTCATCGGCGCCGTCGCCGCTCTCCTGCCCGCCCCGCCCGGGCTGAAGGGAAAGAGCCCCGACCAGGCCGTGCTCCGCCACGGCGTGACCGTCACCGGCGCGATCCTCATCGCCGCGATCGTCCTGGCCCTCGGCTTCGACCACGCCCACCCGTCGAAAATGCAGGCCACCACCGACATCAGCTGGATCCCGGCGCTCGACGTCCGCATCCACCTCGGCATCGACGGCATCTCGCTCCCCCTTCTCGTCATGACCGCGCTGCTGACCTTCCTCTGCGCGCTCTACAGCTACTTCAAAATGCCCGAGGGCCCCTCCCCGAAGGCCTTCGTCGCACTCGTCCTCGTCCTCGAGTCCGGCACTCTCGCGACCTTCGCCGTCCTCGACCTGCTGCTGTTCTTCCTGGCATTCGAGATGGTCCTCATCCCGATGTACTTCCTCATCGCCCGCTGGGGCGGCGCACAGAAGCAGGCTGCCGCCTGGAAGTTCATCCTCTACACACTGCTCGGCTCAGTGATCATGCTGCTGGGCCTGCTCCTCATCGGACTGACGAGCGGCACCTTCGACATGGTGGCACTCGCCGCTGACAACGGCCGTGGGCTCACCTCGTCCGTGCAGGTCATCGCCGTTCTCGCCATCGGCATCGGACTCGCGATCAAGACCCCGATGTGGCCGCTGCACAGCTGGCTCCCGGACGCCCACACCGCCGCCCCGACCGTCGGCTCGGTGCTCCTCGCGGGCGTCCTGCTGAAGATGGGCACGTACGGATTCGTCCGCATCCTGCTCCCCATCACCCCCGACGGGATGCAGACCTTCGCGCCCTACCTCGCCGCCTTCGCCGTCGTCGGCATCGTCTACGGATCCCTCGCCTGCCTCGCGCTCGCCCGCCCCGGCTCCAAGGGCGACCTCAAGCGCCTGATCGCGTACTCCTCCGTCGGCCACATGGGCTTCGTCCTCCTCGGCATCGCGAGCATGACCCCCACCGGCGTCAACGGCGCGCTCTTCGCCAACATCGCCCACGGCCTCATCACCGGCCTGCTGTTCTTCCTGGTCGGCGCAGTCAAGGACCGCTACGGCACCGCCGACCTCGACACCCTCTCCGGCGCCACCGGGGCCGCCCTCTACGGCCGCGCCCCCCGCCTCGGCGGTCTCCTCGCCTTCGCCGCGGTCGCCTCGCTCGGCCTGCCCGGCCTCGCCGGATTCTGGGGCGAGATGCTCGCTCTGTTCGGCGCCTTCGACCCGGCCGGCGGCCTCAGCCGCCCCGCCTTCCTCACCTTCATGTCGATCGGCGCGTTCGGCACACTGCTCACCGCCGCGTACATGCTCATCGTCGTACGCCGCGTCTGCATGGGCGAGAAGCGCGAGGAACCGCACCGCATCGCCGACATCCGGACGTACGAATTCGCCGCCTGGACGCCGCTCGCCGCCCTCACCGTCCTCGCCGGCCTGTGGCCCGCCGTCCTCCTCGGACTCACCGACCCGGCCGTGCAGAAGCTCCTCGCAGGAGGCAAGTCGTGACCACAGCGGCCGAGACCACCAGCCTCGTCCAGTCCGTCGACTGGCTCGCCATCGCACCCCCCGTGATCGTCGCGACGGTCGCCCTGATCATCCTCGTCGCCGACCTCTTCCTCCCCCGGGAGCGCAAGCCGCTGCTCGGCTGGGCGACCATCGCCGGACTCGTCGCCGCACTCGCCTTCCTCGTCCCGCTGCGCGACGGCGACCACTCCACCTTCTGCCTCACCACCGGCACCGGCACGGCCTGCAGCTACACGGCCGACCACTTCGCCCTGGTCATCCAGTTCCTCGTCCTCGGCGGCGCGCTTCTCACCGCACTGCTCTCCCTCGGCGACATCCGCAAGCTCCCCGCGGGCGAGTTCTGGTTCCTGCTGCTGTCCTCCGCGGCCGGTGCCGCACTCCTGCCCGCCGCCCGCGACCTCGCCACCCTCGTCGTCGCCCTCGAAGTCGCCTCCCTGCCCGCCTTCGCCCTCATCGGCATCAAGCGCGGCGACCGGCGCTCCTCCGAGTCAGCCCTGAAATTCTTCCTCTCCTCGGTCGTCGCGACCGCCGTCACGCTCCTCGGCGTCAGCTTCGTGTACGCGACAACCGGCACCCTCCACCTCACGGAACTCGCCACCCGACTCGACGCCGTCCCAGGTCAGCTCGACACCCTCGCCCAGGCGGGCGTCGCTCTCACCCTCGTCGGCTTCGCCTTCAAGACAGCCGCCGCACCCTTCCACTTCTGGGTTCCCGACACCTACATCGGCGCCCCGCTCCCCGTCGCCGCGTACCTCTCGGTCGTCGGTAAGGCAGTCGGCTTCTCCGGGCTCATCCTCGTCACCGTGATCGGATTCCCGTCCTACGCCGACGTCTGGGGACCCGCACTTGCCGTCGTCGCCGCACTCACCATGACCATCGGCAATGTCGCCGCCCTCCGCCAGACCGCCACCCGCGCCCGCAGCGCCGTACGCCTGCTCGCCTGGTCGTCCGTCGGCCAGGCCGGCTACCTCCTGGTGCCGATCGCCTCCGCCGCGTACTCCAGCGACGACCAGATCGGCTCCACCGTCGCCTACGCCCTCATGTACGCCGTCGTGAACCTCGGCGCCTTCGCGGTGGTCGCCCTCGTCTCCCGCACAAGCCCGGACAACCGTCTCTCCGACTACCGCGGCCTGTACGCCACCCGCCCCCTCGCCGCCCTCGCCATGGCCTTCTTCCTGCTCTGCCTCGCCGGACTGCCGCCAGGCATCGTCGGCCTCTTCGCCAAGGTCACGGTCTTCTCCGCCGCCGTCGACGCAGGCCTCGGCTGGCTCGCGGTCGTCATGGCCGTCAACGTCGTGATCGCGCTCTACTACTACCTCCAGTGGACGGCGGCACTCTTCCGCGGACCGGAAGAGCCCGAGGCGGCGGCGGCCCCGGCAGGCGCAGCGGGCACGGAACCCACCCTGCGCGTGACCGCACCGGCGTCCCTCACCGCCGCGATCGCCCTCACCGCCGCCGTCGGCATCGTGCTCTCCGGAGCCCCGCAGCTCGTGCTCAGGTTCGCCGCGGTCAACCTCTTCTGACCACGCACCGGCCCCGCCCAAGATCGGCTTGCCTCGGCCGGACCGCACAGGGCAGGGTCATGCCCGCACACCACGCATACGTACACACAAAAGAGGAGCCAGGGCAGTGCTGAACGGGTTCAAGGACTTCATCCTGCGCGGAAACGTGATCTCCATGGCGGTCGGACTCGCCGTCGGAGCCGCGTTCACCGCAGTCGTCACGGGATTCAGCAACGCATTCATCGTGCCGCTGATCGGAGTCATCACCCGAGGCACCGGAGACTTCAACAAGGCCACCTTCCAGGTCGAGGGCGTGACGTTCCCCTACGGCCTGTTCGTCAGCGCCGCCATCGCCTTCCTGATCACCGCCGCCGTCCTCTACTTCTGCGTCGTCGTCCCCATGGCGAAGGTCCAGAGCCGCTTCACAGCCAAGGCCGAGGAGAAGCTCGACATCAAGGCCACCCTGCGCGACTGCCCCCGCTGCTACACGGCCATCCCGGCCATCGCCTCCCGCTGCGCCCACTGCACCAGCGAGATCAAGCCCGACCCCGAGGCCCTCGCGCTCGCCGGAATCCCCGCCCAGCGCTGACCCACCCCCGCGGCCGCCCGCACCGACACCGCGACACCCGTACGGCCCAGCGCCTGCTCCGGCCCGAACAGCCGGACAGGCCCCGCCCTCCGGCCGCACGCACAAGGGAACTAGCTCTCCTCGCCTGGCGTTGACCAGTACGGGAGGCTCCACTGGGGAGTGGAGCACCACCCAGCAAGGGTTCCCCTGCTGCACCACTTGGAGGGCGTACCGTGCACCGCCGGCACAACGGGCTGAAGACCGCCGTACTCCTCGGGGGCCTGTCCGCACTCATCATCGTCATCGGCAGTTTCTTCGGACGTACGGGCCTGATCGTCGCGCTCTTCGTAGCCGTCGGCACCAACGCCTACGCCTACTGGAACAGCGACAAACTCGCACTACGGGCCATGCGGGCCCGCCCGGTCAGTGAATTCGAGGCGCCACAGCTCTACCGCATGGTCCGCGAACTCTCCACCACGGCCCGCCAACCCATGCCACGGCTGTACATCTCCCCGACCCAGGCACCCAACGCCTTCGCCACCGGCCGCAACCCGCGCAACGCGGCAGTGTGCTGCACCGAAGGCATCCTGCAGATCCTGGACGAACGCGAACTGCGAGGCGTCCTCGGCCACGAACTCAGCCATGTCTACAACCGCGACATCCTGATCTCGTCAGTCGCCGGAGCACTCGCCTCCGTCGTCATGTTCCTGGTCAACTTCGCATGGCTGATCCCGGTCGGCCGGTCCAACGACGACGAAGGCCCCGGCATCTTCGGCATGCTGCTGATCATGATCCTCGGCCCGCTCGCCGCCAGTGTCATCCAACTTGCCGTCAGCCGCTCCCGCGAGTACGAGGCAGACGCCTCGGGCGCCCAACTGACCGGCGACCCCCTGGCCCTCGCCGGCGCCCTGCGCAAACTGGACGCAGGAACGAAACAGCTCCCCCTGCCACCCGAGCCGAGGATCGAGACCGCGAGCCACATGATGATCGCGAACCCCTTCCGCCCCGGCCAGGGCATGTCCAAGATGTTCTCCACGCACCCGCCGATGGCGGAGCGCATTGCCCGACTTGAGCAGATGGCAGGTCATCGCCCATGAAGACAATCCTGAACGTCATATGGCTGGTCCTGTGCGGATTCTGGATGTTCCTCGGTTACATGCTCGCCGGCGTCCTGCTGTGCATCACCATCATCGGCATTCCCTTTGGCCTCGCAGCCTTCCGCATCGGCATCTACGCACTGTGGCCCTTCGGCTACACCGTCGTCGACCGCCGCGACGCCGGCGCGCCCTCCTGCGTGGGCAACATCCTCTGGCTGATCCTCGCAGGCTGGTGGCTGGCCCTCGGCCACATCACCACCGGAATCGCCCTCTGCATCACGATCATCGGCATCCCGCTCGGCATCGCGAACTTCAAGATGATCCCGGTCTCCCTCATGCCCTTCGGCAAGGAAATCGTCCGAACGGATCAGCCGTTCGCCACCCGGTAGAACACAACACGACCAGGGGGCAGTGGGGAGCCGGGCGGCCCATCCGTCGAAACGCCCCCGACTGCACAGGAGGGCATCAGGCCACCCTCCACTGATTGTCAGTGCCGTCCTCCACCATGAACCCATGAACGACACCGAGCAGTTGCTGACGGCCGTGGAGAAGACTGCGCACACCACCCCACGGTGGGAGAAGCACCCCCTCCCGGCAGCTCTGTCCACCCAGGACATCGCCCAGGCCGAAGCGGCCCTCGGCTTCGCGCTGCCGCCACTGCTGACCGCCCTCTACACCCGGATCGCCAACGGCGGCTTCGGCCCGGAATACGGTCTGCTGCCCCTCACTGGCAGCCCCGCCCCCGACGGCGAGCACTCCGCCGTCGAGCAATACCTCGCCCACCGCAGATCCGCGAGCGAGGAAGGGCAGTGGCCGTGGCCGGAAGGCGTACTGCCGATATGCAGCCTGGGGTGCGGCATGTACAGCTGCGTGGACTGCCGCACCGACCGCACCACCGTCCTGCTCTTCGAGCCGAACGCCGACGAACCGCAGCACGCCTGGTATGTCGACCAGCCTGATCTCGCCACCTGGCTGCGCACATGGTTGGACGGAGCGGGCTGGTACGGGGAGGACGCCGACGACGAAGCAATGGACCTGCAGCCCTGGCCGGACTACAACACCCGCATATGAACAGGCTGTGAGCTGCCGCTCATCCCGCTCGACCAGCAACCGTCCACGCCCACCCGACGTCTTGGATTCCACAGCCAAGTGAACGGTAGGTTCGCCAGCATGACGATTATCGGTTGGATCATTCTCGGACTGCTTGCCGGAGTCATTGCCAAGGTGCTGCTCCCGGGCCGCGATCCGGGCGGGCTGGTCGGCACCACCCTCATCGGGGTCGTCGGCGCCTTCATCGGTGGCTGGATCTCCTCACGCTTCCTCGACCACCCCATATCCAAGAACTTCTACGACACCGCGACATGGATCTCGGCCATCGGCGGCTCGCTGGTACTGCTCATCGTCTACCGGCTGCTCTTCGGGAACTCCCGGGACCGCCACTGACGCCCCGTCCGCGCCTCAGACACCCAACCCGGTCTCGCGCAGGGTCAGA
This sequence comes from Streptomyces sp. NPDC051020, assembly GCF_040683105.1. Lineage (NCBI taxonomy): Bacteria > Bacillati > Actinomycetota > Actinomycetes > Kitasatosporales > Streptomycetaceae > Streptomyces > Streptomyces sp. NPDC051020. The sequence goes on from NZ_JBFBCG010000005.1 coordinate 16,132, forward strand.
TTGAGCCGGCCCCTGCTCATGCCCGTCGCGGGATCGGCCGTCCCCGGACAGACCTTCGGCACACCGTGGAACGCGAAGCGTGACTCCCCACCGAAGACGAACAAGTCACCGGAAGCCAACTCCACATCCGTATAAGGCCGTCCACGGTCCTTCGTGTTGCCGAAGCGGAAGACACATGTATCACCGATGCTGAGCGAGACCACCGGCGCACCGGACCGCTCCTCCTTGTCCTGGTGCATGCCCATCCTCGCCGCGCCGTCATAAAAATTGATCAGCGCGGTGTCCGGCGCGTACGTCCCGACCGGGCTCTCCTCCCCGTACGCCTCGACCAGCGCCGCCCGCCCCAACTCCGCCAGCCAGTCCGGAAAATCGGCGACCCGCGCCCCGTTCACATCATCCGCGGTCCGCGAATACCGGTACGGCTGCCAGTGCCACCCCACACAGACCGTCTGGACGGACATCACCCCTCCACCCGGCAACACCGTGTGCCGCAGGGGCACCGGCCCCCGCGCCCACTCCCGGCAGACCTCGACCAGCATCCGCTGGCGCTCCACCGGCAACCACTCCGGCACATGCACGGCACCCGGGCCCACGACGGCCCGCGGCCTCGGGAAGAGACCCGCCATGTCGCCCACCCCCCCATCCGTACACAGCCGCTCAACGCGCCCGGCGCACAGGCCGCTCAGCGCGCCGTCAGAGCGCCTTCCAGCCCCAGAAGCCGCTCCTTGCACTCCAGCCCGCCCGCGTAACCCCGCAGGGCCCCGTCCGCACCGATCACCCGGTGGCACGGGCGCACGATCAGCAGCGGATTGCGGCCGATCGCCGTCCCCACGGCCCGCACACCCGCCCCGGGTGCGCCGATCCGCTCGGCGATCTGCCCGTAGGACACCGTCTCCCCGTACGGGACGGTGTCCAGCGCGCTCCACACCCGACGCTGGAACTCCGTGCCCCGACCCTTCGCGTACGCGATGTCGAAGCGGGTCAGCCGCCCCTCGAAATACGCCCCCAGCTGCGCGGCGATCCCGGCGAAGGCCCCCGGCGCATGGATCCACCCGTCCTGGACGACCTCGCCGCCCTTCTGGCCCGGCAGGGCGAGCGAGGCGAGCGCCACACCTCCGGTGGCGGCCGGTGATTCCTCGCCGACCAGCAGCAGTTCACCCAGCGGGCTGTCGACGGTCGCGTACATGGTCATGGCCGGTCCCTCTCTTCTCCGTACAGGGCGACGAATCACCCGCATCGCCGTTCCGTACGGACAAGTCTGCGACCGCCCGCCACCCGCGACCGGCGGCATTCGGACATCACGTCCGATGGGGTGCGTGGCGGGCCGGTGCGTATCTCCCGGCCTGCCCCACCCGCGCCCGGACGGACGACCGGAAGACGGACCTACCGGTAGTTCACGAACTGCACGGCGAAGTCGAAGTCCTGGCCCTTCAGCAGCGCCTGCACGGCCTGCAGGTCGTCCCGGCTCTTCGAGCTGACCCGCAGCTCGTCGCCCTGGACCTGCGCCTTGACACCCTTCGGACCCTCATCGCGAATGATCTTCGCCACCTTCTTGGCGTTCTCCTGGGAGATGCCTTCCTCGATCGTGGCGAAGATCTTGTACTCCTTGCCGGACAGCTGCGGCTCGCCCGCGTCCAGCGACTTGAGCGAGATGCCCCGCTTGATCAGCTTGGACTGGAAGATGTCGAGGATCGCCTTGACTCGCTCCTCGCCGTTCGCCTCCATCAGGATCTTCTCGCCGGACCAGGAGATCGAGGCGCCCGTGCCCTTGAAGTCGTAGCGCTGCGAGATCTCCTTGGCGGCCTGGTTGAGGGCGTTGTCGACCTCCTGCCGCTCGACCTTCGAGACGATGTCGAAACTGGAGTCGGCCATGACGTGTGGCTCCTTGCGTCGAATGCTTGTGGGTACGACGTAAAGCCTAGCCATCGCCCACCGCCACGAGCACTGATCAATCAGGTGGCGGAGCACCCCACGTCATCAGGTATTGTTTACGTCGTCGCCAAGGAGCCCCGCTCAATGAGGTTCCGAAGCGTCGTTCGAGGCGGTGTGCCCGAGTGGCCAAAGGGAGCAGACTGTAAATCTGCCGGCTCAGCCTACCCAGGTTCGAACCCTGGCGCCGCCACACGAACAAAAGGGTCTGTGACCAGCGGAAACGTTGGTCACAGACCCTTTCGCTTTAGGTGAAGACCGACAGCCCGCTATAGAGCCTGTCCATACCTCGCCGTACCCGGTGTCCTGGACCAGGCCACCGTGCCGGGTGCGGAAGAGCCGACCATCGGGGGCCACTCCGTGGGCGACGATGTGCCAGCGGAGCAGGACGACCAGGTCAGGGGGGATCGGCACGGTGCGTGCCGCTTCGGCCGCGTGGTAGTGCAGGGCGAACATGCGTCTCCGCCGATGCCCGCGCTGCCCGGCTCCGTCAACCCCAGGACCGCTGCCTTCGCCGCGGCGCCGTCCACGGAGTTGCCGCCCTGCTGCAGGTGCAGGATCCGCGGGCCGGCCTGAGCCGCCAGTGGCTGACTGATGGTCACGGCACCGTTATGGGCCAGGACTTCGGAACGCCCCTGGCCGCTCCAGCCGCCGTACCGGCCCCTCGTATGGCGGTGATGCCGGCCGACGGTTCGCCCGTGGATGCGGTCGGCTCGCCGATAGGGCAATACGCCTAGGCCCTATCGGTGTCGCCTGCGGGTGCCCGGCAATGGACCTTCCCGCACACGTCACGCTCCTCCTCGCCCGCCGGGCGGCTGGTCCTGGATGTCCTGCGCGACGAACTACGGCGCCAGATGCGGTCCGTTCGGGCCTCCCGGCGACCCGAGCACCATTGACCGCACCATTGACCGCCGATGAGCAGATCCGTAGCATCAGGCCGCGTTGCTGTGCGGATTCAGTTGCGAACGATCCGCATGACGCTTGGATCCGCACATTCTCCGAGAGTGTTGGGGGCGAGCCAGTTGAGCGACTTCACCAACGACGAGCTGGGCATGAACCGGAAGATCCGTCGTCGCGACTTCCTGGACGGCGTCGCCCTGGGCGTGGGCGCGCTGGTGGCGGGGGGCATCGCGGGCAGCGCGGCGGCGGGGCCGGCCTCGGCCGCCGAGGCCCCGAGGGCCGATGCACGCTACTACCCGCCGACTTGGCAAGGCCTGCGCGGGTACTCCGACGCCGCCATGAAGGTGCCGCACGCCCTGCGAGACGGAACCTTCTGGGACGACGCGCCGGAGCCCCGCGACACCCACGAGAAGTATGACCTCGTCGTCGTGGGCGGCGGCATCAGCGGGCTCTCGGCTGCGCGCTACTACCAGATGGAGTTCGGCAAGAACTGCAAAATCCTCGTGCTCGATGCGATGGACGACATCGGCGGGCACGCGCGGCGCAACGAGTTCCGCACCACCGCTCGAACACTGCTGAGCTACGGCGGGTCGCAATCGCTGGAGTCGCCCTCGACGTACGCGCCGCCCGCCCGACAACTGCTCACCGACATCGGGATCCGCGTCGAGCGGTTCGAGAAGTACTTCGATTCCGGCTTCAACGCGCGCCACGGCCTGGGGCGTGGCCTGTTCTTCGACAAGGAGTCCTGGGGCAAGGACCACCTGGTCACCTGGCAGCGCGGCACGCCGTACTCGACGATCCTCGAGGGCGCGCCGATGGCGGCCCAAGCCAAGGCCGACCTCGCCGCCATCTACGACGACCCCCGGGACTGGATGCCCGGGCTCTCCGACCAGCAGAAGAAGGACAAGCTCGCCGACATCACCTACCTCGACTACCTGCGCGACTACGTCAAGGCACACCCCGACGCTCAGAAGTTCCTGCAGACCACGCCGAACGGCAACTGGGGCTATGGCGCCGACGCCGTCGGGGCGCTCGACGCGTCGATCGAGTTCGCCGGATTCGACGGGCTCGGCCTCGACTGGGACGGTGGCCCCGATCCGCGGATCGCGCCTACCGGCCACAAGGTGTGGACCTCGGAGGACGACTACATCTACCACTTCCCCGAGGGCAACGCAGGGGTCGTCTACTCGCTCGTGCGGAAGTTGATCCCGCATGCCATGCCGGGTCAGGGGATGGAGACCATCCCGACCAGTCGGATCCAGTACGGCGAGCTCGATCGGCGCCGCAACAACGTGCGGATCCGGCTGAACTCGCCGGCGGTGCGCGTCGTACACGAGGGCGACCCGGACTCCGCCCGCCAGGTGCAGGTCTCCTACGTGCGCAAGGACCGCTTGGAGACCATCCGCGCCGAGCACGTCGTTCTCGCCTGCAACAACCAGATCATCCCGTTCCTGACCAGCGAGATCCCTCAGCGGCAGCGGGACGCTCTCAAGGACAGCCCGCGTCTTGCCCTCGTGTACACCAGCGTTCTGGTCCGCAACTGGAAGGCCTTGGACAACCTCAAGATCTCCAGCGTTCGGTTCCCGACCGGCTACTGGACGGGCGCCGAACTGGACTTCCCGGTCAGCATGGGTGGCTACCGCTTCCCCGACAAGCCGAGCGAGTCCGCGATCCTGCATGTCTCTCGCGCGGCGTGCCGGCCCGGTCTCCCGCCCCGCCGGCAGGGCGCGGCAGGCCGGGGCGAGCTGATCAGGACGAGCTTCGCAGAGATGGAGCGCAATCTTCGCGACCAGCTGGCCCGCGCCCTCGGCCCGGGTGGCTTCGACCCGGCGCGCGACATCAAGGGCATCACGGTCAACCGCTGGGCCCACGCCTACGCCTACGAGTACGGCCGTCCCTGGGACACGTTCTGGCCCTACGGCGAGCTGCCGAGCCACGTCGCCCGGCGGACGTGGGGGCGGGTCGCGATCGCGAACACCGACTCGGCCCCTCGTGCCTACGTCGACTCAGCGATGGACATGGCCTGGCGGGCGGTCCGCGACCTGGCGGGCAAGCCCAGCGACATCGTCTCCCGCGGTGTCGACGGCATCGCCTTCTGACGGCGCCCGAAATGGCCCGCCCACATCACGGCGCGCACGACGGCACCGCCCGGACAGCCGACGATTCCCGCTGAGGACAACCGAGGCGCCAGTCAGACGATCAGGGCTGTTGAGCGACGCATGGATCCTCTCCGGGCGGGACTCACGAGCCGTCGGGAGGATCAACGACGCGGGCGGCTGATGGTCACCCGTTCGGCCGAAGACACGTCGTGCAAGGGAGAGCGAGGGAGAGGGGGGAGGGGCGTTCAGGGCTCTGTGCTCCTCCCCCCGTCGCCCCGCTCAGTTCCCCGCGACGTCTTTCATCGCCACCGCCAACGGCACGTTCCCCGAGATCAGTTCCAGGGTCAGTCCCGCTGTCGCCGGGGTGTCCAGCAGTTCCAGCAGCGTCGCCGCCACGTCGTCGCGCGGTACCGTTCCGCGCCCCGTTGAGGCTGCCAGCAGAACCTGCCCCTTGCCCGCGTCGTCGGTGAGCATTCCGGGGCGCAGGATCGTCCAGTCGAGTGCGGTCCTGGAGCGTACGTAAGCGTCGGCGGCGCCCTTGGCCCGCAGGTACACGTCGAAGACCTCGTCGCCCGGGTGGTCCGGATCGGCGCCCATGGAGGAGACCACGATGCAGCGTCGTACGCCCGCCCGTTCCGCCGCGTCCGCGAACAGCACCGCCGCACCGCGGTCCACCGTGTCCTTGCGGGCCGCTCCGCTGTTCGGGCCCGCGCCGGCCGCGAATACCGCCGCGTCGGCGCCGCGCAGCACCTCGGCCACTTCGTCCACGGAGGCCAATTCGAGGTCCAGGACGACCGGTTCGGCGCCTCCCGACCGGAGGTCCTCGCCCTGTCCCGGGTTGCGGATGATGCCGACCGCTTCATCTCCGCGCGCAGCGAGCAGCCGCTCCAGCCGCAGCGCGATCTGACCATGTCCACCTGCGATGACAATGCGCATAGTCACGACCGTACGCCGCGGCACGCCGCCCCGCTCAGGACCCGCCGCCCGGCCCGGGTTCAGGGCGGGCCTGGCGGGGCAGATCGAGTGCGACGACGGTCTCGGAGTCGCAGTACTCGCGGACCGCGCTGGTGCGGGCCACCACGCGTCCGCGGTGCACGACGATCCGGCTGTACGCGAGCGAGAGCGCGCCGGCGAGCTGTTCTCCGCGTACGGCGAGGAGTTCGGCGGGGAAGCCTGCCTCGACGCGGATCTCGGGCAGCCCCATGGCCTTCCTGGCGGCCGTGGAGACGGCGTCGTACGCGTCCTCGGGGCGTAGGCCGCTCTGTGAGGCGAGCAGGTAGGCGGCCTCCAGCGGGTCTCCGCGGCCCACGGGGTTCGCGACGTCGCGCAGTGCCCCGCTGCCTGCCGCTGTGCGCACGCCGGCGGCGCGCAGCAGGCGTACGGGCGCGGTGCCCCTGCGTTCGGTGCCGCAGCAGCCGCCCTGGGGGAGGCAGATCACGGTCACTTCGGCGGCGGCGAGCCGATCGGCGGCGCGGGTCGCGGTTTCCGGGGGGAGCCGGTCGAGGGCGGCGCAGGGGCCTATGGAGACGCCGGGCCGGTGTCCGGCGGCCATGGCGGCGAGCCGGGCGAGGCGGGCGGGGTCGTCGCCGTCCATGTGCAGGTCGACGGGGCAGTGGTGTTCCGCGGCGATCTCCAGGACGGCTTCGGTGTATCCGGCCGGGTCGGGGTCGAGCTCGGGGCAGCCGCCGATCACGACGGCTCCTGTTCTCACCGCGTCGCGCAGCATGGCGAGGCTGTCGGCGCCTGCGATTCCGGTGAGCAGACGGGGTACGGCGACCGGGGTCAGTTCGGTGAGTCCGTGCAGGGAGCGGCGTGCCTGGAGTACTGCTTCGAGGCCGGCGAGTCCGGTGACGTCCCCGATCCGTACGTGTGAGCGCAGAGCGGTGGCGCCGTGGCCGAGTTGCAGCAGAGCGGCTTCGGTGGTGCGGCGCTGAATGTCCTCGGGGTGGTGCGAGGCGGGTGAGGAGCTGTCGGGGCCGGTGCTGTCGGCGGTGAGCGCGGTGTCGCTGTGGGCGTGGGGTTCCGCGGGGGCGGGGAGCAGGAGATAGCCGCGCAGGTCGACCCGGGGGCCGGGGGCGGTCAGGCTGCCTGTGGTGCCGACGGCCTCGATGCGGCCGCGGCCGAGCCGTACGTCGACGATGCGGCCGTCGGTGAGCCGGGCGCCGCACAGGATCAGGGCGCCTGCTTCGGTGGCGGCGTGGTCGTCGGGCTGCCGCGGCCGGCTGTCGGGCATCGCGCTCCTGGGAGGGTGCAAGATCACGCAGAGTGAGTCGAGCCTAGGGGCGTGTTCGTCCTGGTTCGAGGAGGAGGGAAATAGTCGTACCGGTGTGGCCTCGTGAGGTGTGCGCGGCGGGTGGGAGGGGCCGGCGCGATGGCGGTTCCGAGGCCGGCCGGGCGTGGCTCGCGGCGCCGGCCGGGTTGCCGGTCACCTGCTGATCAGGCGGTGGTTCCGGCCGCCGGCCGGGCTCCCGGCCGGTCGTCCGCCGGTCGTGGATCGGGGGTCGGTCGGGGGATCGGGGCAGGGCCGGTCACCGCTGTGGCGGGGGGCTCCGAAACGGATTTGGGCGATCGGCGGAGGACCGTGTAATGTCTTCATCGCTCGCCCCAATAGCTCAGTCGGTAGAGCGTCTCCATGGTAAGGAGAAGGTCTACGGTTCGATTCCGTATTGGGGCTCTGGTGATCGGAGAACCCCGCCTCACGGCGGGGGGATCCGTCATCAAAGCGGTGTAGCTCAGTCGGTAGAGCAAGCGGCTCATAATCGCTGTGTCACCGGTTCAAGTCCGGTCACCGCTACTTACGGTAGCCGATTGTGGGGTCGGTCCTTCGATCGGCTACTCTTTTTTGCGTTCATCCGTTCATCCGTCCGTCCAAGGAGCACTCACGTGGCTGCCACCGACGTCCGCCCGAAGATCACGCTGGCCTGCGTGGAGTGCAAGGAGCGGAACTACATCACCAAGAAGAACCGGCGTAACAACCCGGACCGTCTTGAGATGAAGAAGCACTGCCCGCGCTGCAACTCGCACACTGCGCACCGCGAAACGCGCTGAATCAGGCTCGTACACGAGGCCGTCCCTACTGGGGGCGGCCTCGTGTCGTTGTATAGGACTGTCCCGTACAGGGTTGTTCATCGGCCTTTTCGTCTTTCATCAGGAGGTAGCGAGCCCATGGCGCTCGACCAGTCCTTCGTCGGGCGGACCTATCCGCCCACCGCGCCGTACGAGGTCGGCCGGGAGAAGATCCGTGAGTTCGCCGAGGCGGTGGGAGACACCAATCCCGCGTACGTCGATCCGGCGGCCGCCCGGGCGCTCGGGCATTCCGATGTGATCGCGCCGCCCACTTTTGTCTTCTCGATCACTTTCAAGGCTGCGGGGCAGGTGGTGCAGGACCCGCAGCTGGGCCTGGACTACAGCCGTGTGGTGCATGGTGACCAGAAGTTCGTGTACGCGCGTCCGGTGCGGGCGGGGGACCGGCTGACGGTCACTTCGACGATCGAGGGCGTCAAGTCCATGGCGGGCAACGACATTCTCGACATCCGTGGTGAGGTCCATGACGAGGCCGGCGAGCATGTCGTGACCGCGTGGACGAAGCTGGTGGCGCGCGCCGCCGAGGAGGCGTGATGACGGCGAAGGTGAGTTACGCATCGGTCGAGGTCGGTACGGAGCTGCCGCCGCAGTCCTTCCGGGTGACCCGCGCGACGCTGGTGCAGTACGCGGGCGCCTCCGGTGACTTCAACCCGATCCACTGGAACGAGAAGTTCGCCCTCGAGGTCGGGCTGCCGGATGTGATCGCGCACGGCATGTTCACCATGGCGGAGGCGATCCGGGTGGTCACGGACTGGGCCGGCGACCCGGGTGCGGTCGTGGAGTACGGGGTGCGGTTCACCAAGCCGGTCGTCGTGCCGAACGACGACAAGGGTGCGCTGATCGAGGTCGGTGCCAAGGTGGCGGCCCTGCTGGACGACAAGCAGGTGCGAGTGGACCTGACGGTGATGAGCGAGGGCAAGAAGGTGCTGGGGATGTCCCGCGCCGTTGTGCGGCTCGCCTGAGCCGTTGTCGAGCCACGTTCATGAGTGAGGGGCACTCTCCGCTGGGGGGTGCCCCTCGCCCGTACTCGTATGCGCGAGGCCGTCGCGTCATGTTTCGGACCGGCTGTTCCGTACCGCTTGACGAAGTTAGTGATTGACTACTAACTTAGCTGCATGGTCAGGATGAGTGCAGAGGAGCGGCGCGAGAGCGTCATCCGTGCGGCGATCACCGAGTTCGCCCGCGGTGGGTACAACGCCACCTCCACGGAGGCGATCGCCAAGCGGGTAGGCGTCTCGCAGCCGTATCTCTTCCGTCTCTTCCCCAGCAAGCAGGCCATGTTCCTTGCCGCCTCCGACCGCTGCCTGGCGGACACCCGGAAGGTCTTCGCCGAGGCCGGTGAGGGCCTGGAGGGGCAGGAGGCGCTCCACGCCATGGCGGCGGCGTATCAGCGCCTCATCGTCGACGACCCCGACAAACTGCTGATGCAGATGCAGATGTATGCGGCGATCGCGGCGGCCGAGGCCTCCGGCGACCACGAGTTCGGTGAGTCGGCGCGGGCCGGCTGGCTGCAGATGTGGGACGAGGTCCACCTCGCGCTCGGCGCCGATCTCGGTGAGACCACGACCTTCCTCGCGTACGGCATGCTCGTCAACACCCTGACCTCGCTCGGCTTCCCGGTCGGTCACCGCGTCTGGGCCGGTTTCTATCCCTCGGGGCAGCCGGGGGCCTGAGAGGAGCTCACGAAATGGGAGTCCGATCAGCTCGCGGCGTCTGGTGCGTGCGATCGCAAGGCGCTGGAAGGTCCTCGGATGGGGCCTCCCCTGCTCGAACGAAGCTGAGAGCTTGGGGAAGGAGCTACTAGGGCATTTCGGCAACGCAGTGAGCGTGCGTGCCAGGCGTCGCGAGCCGGGCGCCCATTTTGTGAGCTCCTCTGAGTGCGGCCGGCCGTCCGAACAGTGCGACCCGGGTTCGGCCCGGTTTTCTGCCAAGGAAAGTTAGTCATTAATAACTAACCCACAGGGGGCGCAGTGAATCAGCACACGACAGGCCGCTCAGGGGCGGTCTGGGCGCTCGTCATCGCCAGCGTGGCCGGTTTCATGGCGGCCCTCGACAATCTCGTCGTCACCACCGCCCTGCCCTCCATCCGCAAGGGTCTCGGCGGCGAGCCGGCAGAGCTCGTATGGACGGTGAACGCGTACACCCTGACCTTCGCCGTTCTGCTGATGCTCGGCGCCGCTCTCGGCGACCGGTTCGGGCGGCGGCGGCTCTTCCTCGCCGGGCTCGCCGTCTTCACGGGTGCCTCCGCCGCGGCGGCCCTGTCGTCCGGGATCAACGAGCTGATCGCCTTCCGGGCCGTCCAGGGCGTCGGTGCGGCGATCATGATGCCGCTGACACTCACCCTGCTCACGGCCGCCGTGCCGGCCGCCCGCCGCGGCATGGCCCTCGGGATCTTCAGCGCCGTCACCGGACTCGCCGTGGCCAGCGGTCCGCTGATCGGCGGCAGCCTGACCGAGCACATCTCCTGGCAGTGGATCTTCTGGCTGAACGTGCCGGTCGGCCTGGTCCTGCTGCCGCTGGCCCGGCTGCGCCTGGCGGAGTCGTACGCCGCGGATGCCCGGCTCGACATCCCCGGCACGCTCCTCGTCAGCGGAGGTCTCTTCGGCATCGTCTACGGGCTGGTCAACGCCAACGCGGACGGCTGGACCAGCCCCACGGTCCTGACCGGACTGATCGCGGGTTCCGCGCTGATGGGCGGCTTCGTCCACCACGGCTTCCGGGCGAAGAACCCGATGCTGCCGATGCGGCTCTTCCGCAACCGCGGGTTCTTCGGGATCAACATGGCCGGCCTGCTGATGTTCCTCGGGATGTTCGGATCGATCTTCCTGCTCAGCCAGTACCTCCAGGGCGTGCTGGGCTACTCGCCGACCGAGGCAGGGCTGCGGATGCTGCCCTGGACCGGCATGCCGATGCTGGTCGCTCCGATGGCCGGGTATCTCTCCGACCGGTTCGGCGGGCGCCCGGTCGTCGTGACCGGTCTCGCGCTCCAGGCCGTCGGGCTGGCCCTCTTCGCCATGGTCATCGCCCCCGATGCCTCGTACACCGCGCAACTGCCCGCCCTGATGATCGGCGGTGTCGGCATGGCGCTCTACTTCGCGCCGGCCGCCAGCCTCGTCATGTCGAGCGTCCGGCCCGCCGAGCAGGGCATTGCCTCCGGCGCCAACAACGCCCTGCGTGAGGTCGGCGGAGCCCTCGGGGTCGCGGTGCTCGCTTCGGTCTTCTCCGCGCAGGGCGGTTACGGCTCCGCGCAGTCCTTCACGGACGGGACCGTCCCGGCGGTCTGGATCGGTGCCGGTTTCGTGGCGCTCGCCGCGCTCGTGGCACTGCTGATCCCGGGCCGCCGCCCGGCGGCGGCGCCGGAGCCGGTCGAGGAGTGGTCCGCCGTCGCTGCCTGATCCGTGGCGCGGTCCGGTCCGACCCGGCTGCCCTGTGTGTACGGTCCGTGGCCCCGCGCGAGCGGTGGCGCCGCGGACCGTACTCTTGTCCCCGTGCAGGAACTCCACGACGCCCCTCTCGCCCCCCTGACCACCTTCCGGCTCGGCGGCCCCGCGGCCCGCCTCCTCACGGCAACGACGGACGCCGAGGTGGTCGAAGCCGTGCGTGAGGCCGACAAGTACGGCACTCCGCTCCTCGTCGTCGGCGGCGGCAGCAACTTGGTCATCGGCGACAAGGGCTTCGACGGCACCGCTCTGCGCATCGCGACCAAGGGCTTCGCGCTCTCCGGTACGACGCTGGAACTGGCCGCCGGCGAGATCTGGACGGACGCCGTCGCCCGCACGGTCGATGCCGGTCTCGCGGGCATCGAGTGCCTGGCCGGAATTCCCGGCTCGGCGGGTGCGACGCCGATCCAGAACGTCGGTGCGTACGGCCAGGAGGTCGCGTCGACCATCACGGAAGTCGTCGCCTACGACCGGTACACCTGTGAAACGGTCACCATCCCGAACGCCGAGTGCGCATTCTCGTACCGCCACAGCCGCTTCAAGGCCGAACCCGACCGCTTCGTGGTGCTGCGTGTCCGTTTCGAGCTGGAAGACGCGGGCGGTCTTTCCGCGCCCCTCAAGTACCCCGAGACGGCCCGCGCCATGGGTGTCGAACAGGGCGACCGGGTGCCCGCGGCGGCGGCCCGTGAGACCGTGCTGCGGCTCCGGGCCGGCAAGGGCATGGTGCTCGACCCGGAGGACCACGACACCTGGTCGGCAGGGTCCTTCTTCACCAACCCGATCCTCGACGGCGCGCAGTACGAGGCGTTCCTCGCCCGTGCCAAGGACCGGCTCGGCCCCGAGGTGACGCCCCCCGCCTTCCCCGCGGACGGGGGACGCACCAAGACCTCGGCCGCCTGGCTCATCGACCGGGCCGGATTCACCAAGGGGTACGGAACCGGGCCCGCCCGCATCTCCACCAAGCACACGCTCGCCCTCACCAATCGCGGCGCGGCGACCACCGAGGACCTGCTCGCCCTCGCCCGCGAGGTCGTCGCGGGCGTTCACGACGCCTTCGGCGTCACGCTCGTCAACGAACCGGTGACGGTCGGCGTCACCCTCTGACGCGGGTGCGGCGTCAGTACGCCACGCCCACGCCCTGCTTCACCGCCGCCGGATCGTCGATCAGCGCCAGCATCGCGTGTGCCACATCGGCCCGGGAGATGGACCGGCCACTTCGCGGATTGCCGCCGTAGACCGTCCGGTACGTCCCGGTCAGCGGCCCGTTGGTGAGCTTCGGCGGCCGGACCGACGTCCAGTCCGTCGCGCTTCGGGCCAGTGCGGCCTCCATCAGCGTCAGGTCGGCATAGACCTCCTTGAGGATCGCTCCGATCGCCTTCAGCATCATCCGGTCCAGCAACGGAGCGTCCGCCGGCTTCGGCGCGACCGGGGCCGCGCTCACCACGAGCAGCCGCCGCGTCCCCTCCGCCTCCATCGCGCGCAGCACCGAGCCGGTGAGCCGCTCGGCGATCCCGTCGGCCTTCCGGCCGCGCGAGCCGAGTCCGGAGAGCACCGCGTCCCGCCCGGCGACGGCTTCGCGCAGCGCCTCCGGATCGTCGATCCGCGCCGCTGCGTGAACCGTGACGTCGGAGAGCGGGACCGGCAGCCGTGCCGGATCGCGGACCACTGCCGTCACGTCATGGCCCGCGGCCACCGCCTGGCGGACGATCTCCTGGCCGATGCCGCCTGTCGCGCCGAACACCGTGAGTCTCATTGCGCACCCTCCCGGGGTGGGTAAGTATTCACTCACCTCTAGAGTGAGTGGATACTCACCACGCGTCAAGCCTCATTGGAGTGCACATGGAGCAGAAGCCGGCCCGTGTCCGCATCGTCGACGCCGCCCACCAGCTGATGCTCACCATCGGCCTGGCCCGGGCCACCACCAAGGAAATTGCCCGGGCCGCGGGTTGTTCGGAGGCGGCCCTCTACAAGCACTTCCCGAGCAAGGAGGAGCTGTTCGTGGCTGTCCTCAAGGAGCGGCTGCCCAAGCTCAACCCGCTCCTGCGGCAGCTGACCGCCGACCCGGCGGCGGGGGAGCGGACGGTCGAGGAGAACCTCACCGAGATAGCCCGCGAGGCCGCGCTCTTCTACGCCCAGAGCTTCCCGATCGCCGCCTCCCTCTACGCCGAGCCGCGGCTCAAGAACCGCCACGACGCGGCCATGCGAGAGCTCGGCACCGGCCCGCACCTGCCGATCCAGGGCGTCGCCGCCTACCTCCGCAGCGAACAGTCCGCCGGCCGCGTCCGGCCCGGTGCCGACACCTACGCCGCCGCGTCGCTGCTGCTCGGCGCCTGCGTCCAGCGCGCGTTCGCCTACGACGCGACGGACGAGGGCCGCCCGCCGCAGTCACTCGACGAGTTCGCCGCGTCCGTGGCGTGGACGGTGCTGCACGGAATCGGGGCATAGCCGGGCCGGTGCGGGCTCGATGGTGGGCCCGGCTCCCGGCCGTCGCGCTGTCAGGCAGGCTTCGCCAGCCAGTCGTCGATCCCGGAGAGCAGCCGCCCCCGGACGTCGGACGGCGCCGCCGACCCCCGTACCGACTGCCGCGCCAGCTCCGCCAGCTCCTCGTCCGTGAACGCGTGATGGCGGCGTGCGAGTTCGTACTGCGCGGCCAGCCGGGAGCCGAAGAGCAGCGGGTCGTCCGCGCCGAGCGCCATCGGCACCCCGGCCTCGAACAGAGTGCGCAAGGGTACGTCCGACGGCTTCTCGTAGACGCCCAGCGCCACGTTCGACGCCGGGCACACCTCGCAGGTCACCCCGCGCTCCGCCAGTCTGCGCAGCAGCCGCGGGTCCTCGGCGGCCCGCACGCCGTGTCCGATCCGGGCCGCGTCCAGATCGTCCAGACAGTCCCGCACGCTCGAAGGGCCGGCCAGCTCCCCGCCGTGCGGGGCCGCCAGCAGGCCGCCCTCCCTGGCGATGGAGAAGGCCCGGTCGAAGTCGCGCGCCATCCCGCGCCGCTCGTCGTTGGAGAGCCCGAATCCGACGACGCCCCGGTCCGCGTACCGCACGGCGAGCCGTGCCAGCGTCCGCGCGTCCAGTGGGTGCTTCATCCGGTTCGCGGCGATCACCACCCGCATCCCGAGCCCGGTCTCGCGGGCGGCGGCGTCCACCGCGTCCAGAATGATCTCGATCGCCGGGATCAGCCCGCCGAGCAGCGGGGCGTACGAGGTGGGGTCGACCTGGATCTCCAGCCAGCCGGAGCCGTCGGCGACGTCCTCCTGGGCCGCCTCGCGCACCAGCCGCTGGATGTCCTCGGGCGCCCGCAGACAGGACCGGGCGATGTCGTAGAGCCGCTGGAAGCGGAACCAGCCGCGCTCGTCGGTGGCGCGCAGCTGGGGCGGTTCGCCGCCGGTCAGTGCCTCCGGCAGGCGTACGCCGTACTTGTCGGCGAGTTCGAGCAGCGTCGTGGGCCGCATCGACCCGGTGAAATGCAGGTGCAGGTGAGCCTTGGGCAGCAGGTGAAGGTTGCGAACGGCGTCCATTCACCCTCCGTAACTGTTACGCTCCGACCTGTGCCGCTAGGGCGCCGGGCAGGGCTTGTCCGTCATGAGGCCGCACAGTAGGCCAAGTGAGAAGCCCCCTGCTGAAGGGGGAGGAGTCACTCGAAGATCCTGCCGTAAGGATCTCGAATCAGGCAGCCCGGTTCACCGAACGAGTATTGCCTGAACGCACAAACGGGTCTCCGGATTTCACCGGAGACCCGTTCGCAGGTCCGAAGCTGATCAGGCCTTCGCCTCGCCCAGCAGCTTCTGGATCCGCGACACGCCCTCGACGAGGTCCTCGTCGCCCAGTGCGTACGACAGCCGCAGGTAGCCCGGCGTGCCGAAGGCCTCGCCCGGAACGACCGCGACCTCGGCCTCGTCCAGGATCAGTGCCGCCAGCTCGACCGAGGTGGCCGGGCGCCGGCCGCGGATCTCCTTGCCGAGCAGCGCCTTCACCGACGGGTAGGCGTAGAACGCGCCCTCGGGCTCCGGGCACAGCACGCCGTCGATCTCGTTCAGCATCCGCACGATGGTCTGCCGACGGCGGTCGAAGGCGGTCCGCATCTCGGCGACCGCGTCCAGGTTCCCGGAGACGGCGGCCAGCGCGGCGACCTGAGCGACGTTGGAGACGTTGGACGTGGCGTGCGACTGCAGGTTGGTCGCGGCCTTGACGACGTCCTTCGGGGCGATGAGCCAGCCCACCCGCCAGCCGGTCATCGCGTACGTCTTGGCGACACCGTTGACCACGATGCACTTCTCGCGCAGGGCGGGCACGAGCGCCGGCAGCGAGGTGAACGTCGCGGTGCCGTAGACCAGGTGCTCGTAGATCTCGTCGGTCAGCACCCACAGGCCGTGCTCGACGGCCCACTCGCCGATCGCCCTGGCGTCGGCCTCGCTGTACACCGCACCGGTCGGGTTCGACGGGGAGACGAACAGGACGACCTTCGTACGCTCGGTGCGCGCTGCCTCCAGCTGCTCGACGGAGACCCGGTAGCCGGTGGTCTCGTCGGCCACGACCTCCACCGGGACGCCGCCGGCGAGACGGATCGACTCGGGGTAGGTGGTCCAGTACGGCGCCGGGACGATGACCTCGTCGCCCGGGTCGAGGATCGCGGCGAACGCCTCGTAGATGGCCTGCTTGCCGCCGTTGGTCACCAGGATCTGGGAGGCGTCGACCTCGTAACCGGAGTCGCGCAGCGTCTTCTCCGCAATGGCGGCCTTGAGCTCGGGGAGCCCGCCGGCGGGGGTGTAGCGGTGGTACTTCGGGTCGCGGCAGGCCTCGACCGCGGCGTCGACGATGTAGCCGGGGGTCGGGAAGTCGGGCTCGCCGGCACCGAAGCCGATCACCGGACGGCCGGCGGCCTTGAGGGCCTTGGCCTTGGCGTCGACGGCGAGGGTGGCGGACTCGGAGATGGCACCGATGCGGGCGGAGACCCGGCGCTCGGAGGGAGGAGTTGCAGCGCTCATGGGTCCCATCGTCCCAGACCCCGATCCCTGTCGGCACACGGGTTTCAGGGACCGGACAGGACTCGGACAGCATGCGGACAAGATGCGGCCACGAGTTGTCGGGAGCTGTCTGTTCGACGCCGGGCCGCTGAGCACGTACACTCACCTGTCGTTGGCCTTCACCAGCCACACCGTTGCTGCACCCGGGGTATCGGGAAAGATGCGGTAGGTTGGTGGAAACCACAAAGGGTCGTAGCTCAATTGGTAGAGCACTGGTCTCCAAAACCAGCGGTTGGGGGTTCAAGTCCCTCCGGCCCTGCTACACACTCCTTCGCCAGGATGTGTGCGCATGTACGTACTTCAATGCACCGCCGTGCGGCTCCACCGGGCGCGGCACGGCCATGACCCGGAATCAGGTGAGTAGCGTGACGGACGCCGTGGGCTCCATCGACATGCCTGATGCTGAGGATGAAGTACCCGAGTCGAAGAAGAAGACTCGGAAGGGCGGCAAGCGCGGCAAGAAGGGCCCCCTGGGCCGTCTCGCGCTGTTCTACCGCCAGATCATCGCCGAGTTGCGCAAGGTTGTCTGGCCGACTCGTAACCAGCTCACGACGTACACGTCCGTGGTGATTGTCTTCGTCGTCGTCATGATCGGTCTTGTGACCGTGATTGACTTCGGATTCCAGCGGGTCATCAAGTACGTCTTCGGCTGATCCCGCGGAGGGCGCCCCAAGGGCGCCCCTTTCGCATGTTCCACCCATTTGTATCCAGGAAGAAGCAGCCACCGTGTCTGACCCGAACCTGAACGACGCCGTCGACTCGACGGCGGGCGACGTCGAGTCCGCCGAGGACGAGTTCGAGATCGTCGAGGCGGCGGACGCTGTGGAGCCGGACCAGGCCGAAGCCGGCGACGCCGCCGCGGGCGAGCCCGCCGAGCAGGCCGCCCTGCACGCCGAGGACGACTCCGAGGACGAGACCGACTCCGAGGACGAGGACAGCGCGTCCGAGGAGGCCGAGGAAGAGGTCGAGGCGGCCGCTCCCGTCGACGCCGTCACCGCGCTCCGTGACGAGCTCCGCGGTCTCCCCGGCGAGTGGTACGTCATCCACACGTACGCCGGTTACGAGAAGCGTGTGAAGGCCAACCTGGAGCAGCGCGCCGTCTCGCTCAACGTCGAGGAGTTCATCTACCAGGCCGAGGTGCCCGAGGAAGAGATCGTCCAGATCAAGAACGGCGAGCGGAAGAACGTCCGTCAGAACAAGCTCCCGGGTTACGTCCTGGTGCGCATGGACCTGACGAACGAGTCCTGGGGCGTCGTCCGCAACACGCCCGGCGTCACCGGCTTCGTGGGCAACGCCTACGACCCGTACCCGCTGACCCTGGACGAGATCGTCAAGATGCTCGCCCCGGAGGCCGAGGAGAAGGCCGCCCGCGAGGCCGCGGAGGCCGAGGGCAAGCCGGTTCCGTCCCGCAAGGTCGAGGTCCAGGTGCTGGACTTCGAGGTGGGCGACTCGGTCACGGTCACCGACGGCCCGTTCGCGACACTGCAGGCGACGATCAACGAGATCAACGCCGACTCGAAGAAGGTCAAGGGTCTCGTCGAGATCTTCGGCCGCGAGACCCCGGTCGAGCTCAGCTTCGACCAGATCCAGAAGAACTAGTGCCCCTCCCGGCAAGCTTTGCCCCGTCGGGCAACGCTTGCCGGTCACGGCACCAGCGGTTTCCGCCGACTCCTGGACACATGCCTACCGAGCAGGTCAGAGAGGCTTCGCAGCTTCTCTGACCTGCTCGGTTTTTGGTCGCGCAGCTATACCCGTTATCGTTGTGCGGTATGCCTGCATCCGGATGACCGGATGACGGCGAAAAACTCTCACTAGGACCCGGAGAGAGCAATGCCTCCCAAGAAGAAGAAGGTCACGGGGCTTATCAAGCTCCAGATCAACGCCGGTGCGGCCAACCCGGCCCCGCCGGTCGGCCCCGCGCTCGGCCAGCACGGCGTCAACATCATGGAGTTCTGCAAGGCCTACAACGCCGCGACCGAGTCGCAGCGTGGCATGGTCGTGCCGGTGGAGATCACGGTCTACGAGGACCGTTCCTTCACCTTCGTGACGAAGACCCCGCCGGCTGCCAAGCTCATCCTCAAGGCCGCAGGTGTGGACAAGGGCTCCGGCGAGCCGCACAAGACCAAGGTCGCGAAGCTCACGAGCGCCCAGGTCCGCGAGATCGCCACGGTCAAGCTGCCCGACCTGAACGCCAACGACCTGGACGCCGCCGAGAAGATCATCGCCGGCACTGCCCGTTCGATGGGCGTCACGGTCGAGGGCTGATCAGCCCCCGTAGTCCTTCAGTGGCAGGGCCAAGCGCTGGCCCGTACCACGCCTCCACACCTGAAACCACAGGAGCAGAAGTGAAGCGCAGCAAGAACCTCCGCGCTGCGGACGCCAAGGTCGACCGGGAGCGGAACTACGCCCCCCTCGAGGCCGTCCGTCTCGCCAAGGAAACCGCCACCACCAAGTTCGACGGCACCGTCGAGGTCGCGTTCTGCCTGGGTGTAGACCCTCGCAAGGCCGACCAGATGGTCCGTGGCACCGTGAACCTCCCGCACGGCACCGGCAAGACCGCCCGGGTCCTGGTCTTCGCGACCGGTGACCGTGCTGCGGCCGCGGAAGCCGCGGGCGCCGACATCGTCGGCGCCGACGAGCTCATCGACGAGGTGGCGAAGGGCCGTCTGGACTTCGACGCCGTCGTCGCCACCCCGGACCTCATGGGCAAGGTCGGCCGTCTCGGCCGCGTGCTCGGTCCGCGTGGTCTGATGCCGAACCCGAAGACCGGTACGGTCACCCCCGATGTCGCGAAGGCTGTCAACGACATCAAGGGCGGCAAGATCGAGTTCCGTGTCGACAAGCACTCGAACCTGCACTTCATCATCGGCAAGGTCTCCTTCGATGACACGAAGCTGGTCGAGAACTACGCCGCGGCGCTGGAGGAGATCCTCCGTCTGAAGCCGTCCGCCGCCAAGGGCCGCTACATCAAGAAGGCCACCCTGGCCACCACGATGGGCCCCGGCATCCCGCTGGACGCCAACCGCACCCGTAACCTCCTCGTCGAGGAGGACCCGGCCGCCGTCTGAGCCTCCGCGCTCGCACGAAAGCCGTGTCACGTGTGACATGGACGGGCCCCGCAACCTTTCGAGGTGCGGGGCCCGTCCTCGTATCCACCAGGGGACGTACGGGGCGTCGCCACGACGCCCTACTCCGGGACGGCCGACGTGGCAGGCCGACCGCGAAGGACTCCCGGCTCGACGCCGGTGCGGCACCCAGGTCACGGTCGAGGAGCCTCCTGCTGCCGGCACGATGGACGTCCAGAAGCTCGTGGAGCAGCCGGGCAGCCCCGCGAGGCCACCTGCCATGTGCCGGTCGGTCTAAACCTCCCGCACCGCCCGAACCGGGACGGATTTGCTAGGCGCGACCCCGGTCGCGTACTCTCCTCCAGAAGCCAAAGACCGCTGGTCGTTGCTGCGCTCTCGCAAGAGGGGCAGTGACCGAAGGATCCGTTGAGTGCGGGCGACCTGCGCAGGTGACTGTGGAAAGCTCCCGGACTTCGTTCGGTCGAGCTACGCCCTGGCGCCTGCGCCGGGGCGTTTCGTCTTTCCCGGCCCCTTCTGAGCGGTCCTCATCACCCGGAAGGAGGCCGACGCTCATGGCAAGGCCCGACAAGGCTGCCGCGGTAGCCGAGCTCGCGGACCAGTTCCGCAGCTCGAACGCCGCCGTGCTGACCGAGTACCGGGGTCTCACCGTGGCGCAGCTCAAGACGCTGCGTCGTTCGCTCGGTGAGAACGCCCAGTACGCCGTGGTGAAGAACACGCTGACCAAGATTGCGGCCAACGAGGCCGGGATCACTTCGCTGGACGACCAGTTCACTGGTCCGACGGCGGTTGCCTTCATCACCGGTGACCCGGTGGAGTCGGCGAAGGGTCTTCGTGACTTCGCCAAGGAGAACCCGAACCTGATCATCAAGGGCGGTGTCCTTGATGGCAAGGCGCTGTCCGCCGATGAGATCAAGAAGCTTGCGGACCTCGAGTCCCGCGAGGTTCTGCTCAGCAAGCTGGCCGGTGCCTTCAAGGGCAAGCAGTCTCAGGCTGCCTCGCTCTTCCAGGCGCTGCCGTCGAAGTTCGTCCGCACCGCGGAGGCGCTTCGCGTCAAGCTCGAAGAGCAGGGCGGTGCCGAGTAATTCGGCTCGCGCAATGATCGTCGCCCACTAGGGAGACGGTCGCAGCGGGCCGAACGTACGCCCGCCTACATGTACATCCGGCACCTGCCGAATTAGTGGAAGGACGCCATCATGGCGAAGCTGTCCCAGGACGACCTGCTCGCGCAGTTCGAAGAGATGACCCTCATCGAGCTCTCCGAGTTCGTGAAGGCCTTCGAGGAGAAGTTCGACGTCACCGCCGCTGCGGCCGTCGCCGTCGCCGGTCCGGCCGGCCCGGGCGCCGTTGCCGAGGCCGTCGAGGAGAAGGACGAGTTCGACGTCATCCTCACCGGCGCCGGCGAGAAGAAGATCCAGGTCATCAAGGTCGTGCGTGAGCTGACCTCGCTGGGTCTGAAGGAGGCCAAGGACCTCGTCGACGGCACCCCGAAGCCGGTCCTCGAGAAGGTCGCCAAGGAGGCCGCCGAGAAGGCTGCCGAGTCCCTCAAGGCCGCCGGCGCTTCCGTCGAGGTCAAGTGACTCAGGGAGTCTGCTGACTCCTTCTGACGGCCCGCGCCGCACGGCACGGGCAGTCACATCACGAAGGGCGAGCACCCGTACGGGTGGTCGCCCTTCGGCGTACCCGAGGCGGTTGCCTTGCTCTTCCGCGGTTGACGAGTAGGGTGATCTTCGCCGTACGCCTCTCGGGGCCGTCGGCCGATGCCGAGGGGCGGCGGGTGACGGTCTCGGCGGCTCTGTCCTGGCAGGGGGGCCTTGACGAACCGCACGCGGCGCGCAATTCTCAGGACGCGTCGTCACATCGATCCGGATTCGAGGCATGGATCGATGACGAAGCGGGCAGTAAAGAAGAGCGCATCCCGCGCGAGGGCGATTCATAGGTGTTGAGAACAGCTGTTGCGAGCTACAAGGGTCTCTGAGAACCCGGACTGGACATCAGTGTGCCGTTTGGCTACACTGTCCCTTTGCGCTGCCTGTTAGCTGCCTCCTGCCCGTCACCAGGGGCATGCCCACGCTTGAGCACCGACGACCGAACGTCTCTGACCTGGGATTTCTGTCTCCGTGTCCAACTTGGGACCGGTACGCGCGTAGTGAGTCCGAGCCCTCGGAAGGACCCCCTCTTGGCCGCCTCGCGCAACGCCTCGACCGCGAATACGAACAACGGTGCCAGCACCGCCCCGCTGCGCATCTCTTTTGCAAAGATCAAGGAGCCCCTCGAGGTTCCGAACCTCCTCGCGCTGCAGACCGAGAGCTTTGACTGGCTCCTCGGCAATGCCGCCTGGAAGGCTCGCGTCGAGGCTGCTCTGGACAGTGGACAAGACGTCCCCACCAAGTCCGGCCTGGAGGAAATCTTCGAGGAGATTTCACCGATCGAGGACTTCTCCGGGTCGATGTCGCTTACGTTCCGCGACCACCGCTTCGAGCCCCCGAAGAACTCGATCGACGAGTGCAAGGAGCGCGACTTCACGTTCGCCGCCCCGCTCTTCGTCACGGCCGAGTTCACCAACAACGAGACCGGCGAGATCAAGTCCCAGACGGTCTTCATGGGCGACTTCCCGCTCATGACCAACAAGGGCACCTTCGTCATCAACGGCACCGAGCGTGTCGTCGTGTCGCAGCTCGTCCGCTCGCCGGGTGTCTACTTCGACTCCTCCATCGACAAGACGTCCGACAAGGACATCTTCTCCGCCAAGATCATCCCGTCCCGGGGTGCCTGGCTGGAGATGGAGATCGACAAGCGCGACATGGTCGGTGTCCGCATCGACCGCAAGCGCAAGCAGTCCGTGACCGTTCTCCTGAAGGCTCTCGGTTGGACCACCGAGCAGATCCTCGAGGAGTTCGGCGAGTACGAGTCCATGCGCGCCACCCTGGAGAAGGACCACACCCAGGGCCAGGACGACGCGCTGCTCGACATCTACCGCAAGCTGCGCCCGGGCGAGCCGCCCACCCGCGAGGCCGCTCAGACGCTGCTCGAGAACCTCTACTTCAACCCGAAGCGCTACGACCTCGCGAAGGTCGGACGCTACAAGGTGAACAAGAAGCTCGGCGCCGATGAGCCGCTGGACGCCGGGGTGCTCACCACCGACGACGTCATCGCGACCATCAAGTACCTGGTCAAGCTGCACGCCGGGGAGACCGAGACGGTCGGCGAGTCCGGCCGGACGATCGTCGTCGAGACCGACGACATCGACCACTTCGGCAACCGTCGTCTGCGCAACGTCGGCGAGCTCATCCAGAACCAGGTCCGTACGGGTCTCGCCCGTATGGAGCGCGTCGTGCGCGAGCGCATGACGACCCAGGACGTCGAGGCGATCACGCCGCAGACCCTGATCAACATCCGGCCGGTCGTCGCCTCCATCAAGGAGTTCTTCGGCACCAGCCAGCTGTCTCAGTTCATGGACCAGAACAACCCGCTGTCGGGTCTCACCCACAAGCGCCGTCTGTCGGCACTTGGCCCGGGTGGTCTCTCCCGTGAGCGGGCCGGCTTCGAGGTCCGTGACGTGCACCCGTCCCACTACGGACGCATGTGCCCGATCGAGACCCCTGAAGGCCCGAACATCGGTCTGATCGGTTCGCTCGCCTCGTACGGACGTGTCAACGCGTTCGGCTTCATCGAGACGCCGTACCGCAAGGTCGTCGACGGCCAGGTCACCGACGAGGTCGACTACATCACCGCTGACGAGGAAGACCGCTTCGTCATCGCCCAGGCGAACGCGACCCTCTCCGAGGAGCTGCGCTTCACCGAGCCCCGCGTCCTGGTCCGCCGTCGTGGCGGAGAGGTCGACTACGTGCCGCCGGCCGAGGTCGACTACATGGACGTCTCGCCGCGCCAGATGGTGTCCGTCGCGACCGCGATGATCCCCTTCCTGGAGCACGACGACGCCAACCGTGCCCTCATGGGCGCGAACATGATGCGTCAGGCGGTGCCGCTGATTAAGTCGGAGGCTCCGCTCGTCGGCACGGGCATGGAGTACCGCTGCGCCACCGACGCCGGTGACGTCCTGAAGGCCGAGAAGGACGGTGTGGTCCAGGAGGTCTCCGCGGACTACGTCACCGTCACCAACGACGACGGCACGTACACCACGTACCGCATCGCCAAGTTCTCGCGCTCCAACCAGGGCACCTCGGTCAACCAGAAGGTCGTCGTCTCCGAGGGCGACCGGGTCATCGAGGGCCAGGTCCTCGCCGACGGGCCGGCCACCGAGAACGGTGAGATGGCGCTCGGCAAGAACCTGCTCGTGGCGTTCATGCCGTGGGAGGGTCACAACTACGAGGACGCGATCATCCTGTCGCAGCGCCTCGTGCAGGACGACGTCCTCTCCTCGATCCACATCGAGGAGCACGAGGTCGACGCCCGTGACACCAAGCTCGGCCCGGAGGAGATCACCCGGGACATCCCGAACGTCTCCGAAGAGGTCCTCGCCGACCTCGACGAGCGCGGCATCATCCGTATCGGTGCCGAGGTCGTCGCCGGTGACATCCTCGTCGGCAAGGTCACGCCCAAGGGTGAGACCGAGCTGACCCCCGAGGAGCGCCTGCTCCGCGCGATCTTCGGTGAGAAGGCGCGCGAGGTGCGCGACACCTCGCTGAAGGTGCCGCACGGTGAGATCGGCAAGGTCATCGGCGTCCGCGTCTTCGACCGCGAAGAGGGCGACGAGCTGCCGCCGGGCGTGAACCAGCTGGTCCGCGTCTACGTCGCGCAGAAGCGCAAGATCACCGATGGTGACAAGCTCGCCGGCCGTCACGGCAACAAGGGCGTCATCTCGAAGATCCTCCCGATCGAGGACATGCCGTTCCTGGAGGACGGCACCCCGGTCGACATCATCCTCAACCCGCTGGGTGTCCCGTCCCGAATGAACCCGGGACAGGTCCTGGAGATCCACCTCGGCTGGCTCGCCAGCCGCGGCTGGGACGTCTCCGGCCTCGGTGACGAGTGGGCCAAGCGCCTGCAGGCCATCGGCGCCGACCAGGTCGCCCCCGGCACCAACGTCGCCACCCCCGTCTTCGACGGTGCGCGCGAGGACGAGATCTCCGGCCTCTTCGAGGCCACGATCCCGAACCGCGACGGCGACCGCCTGGTTCAGCCCTCCGGCAAGGCCAAGCTGTTCGACGGCCGCTCCGGTGAGCCGTTCCCGGACCCGGTTTCGGTCGGGTACATGTACATCCTCAAGCTCCACCACCTCGTCGACGACAAGCTGCACGCTCGCTCGACGGGTCCGTACTCCATGATCACCCAGCAGCCGCTGGGTGGTAAGGCTCAGTTCGGTGGACAGCGCTTCGGTGAGATGGAGGTGTGGGCGCTGGAGGCATATGGCGCCGCTTACGCCCTCCAGGAGCTGCTGACGATCAAGTCCGACGACGTGACCGGCCGCGTGAAGGTCTACGAGGCCATCGTCAAGGGCGAGAACATCCCCGAGCCGGGCATCCCTGAGTCCTTCAAGGTGCTCATCAAGGAAATGCAGTCGCTCTGCCTCAACGTGGAGGTGCTCTCCTCGGACGGCATGTCCATCGAGATGCGCGACACGGACGAGGACGTCTTCCGCGCGGCGGAGGAGCTCGGTATCGACCTGTCCCGGCGCGAGCCGAGCAGCGTCGAAGAGGTCTGACGGGCCGGCCGGCCGCCCCGCTCAGGGGCGGCCGGCTCTCCCCGGACCCGTTCAGACCATTGATTGAGACTCGACCCCGAAAGAGGGATTGACGACAAGTGCTCGACGTCAACTTCTTCGACGAGCTGCGGATCGGCCTTGCCACCGCGGACGACATCCGGACCTGGTCGCACGGCGAAGTGAAGAAGCCGGAGACCATCAACTACCGCACGCTCAAGCCCGAAAAGGACGGACTCTTCTGCGAGAAGATCTTCGGTCCGACCCGGGACTGGGAGTGCTACTGCGGCAAGTACAAGCGTGTCCGCTTCAAGGGCATCATCTGTGAGCGCTGTGGCGTGGAGGTCACGCGCGCCAAGGTGCGTCGTGAGCGCATGGGCCACATCGAGCTTGCTGCTCCCGTCACTCACATCTGGTACTTCAAGGGCGTCCCGTCGCGCCTCGGCTACCTGCTCGATCTCGCGCCGAAGGACCTCGAGAAGGTCATCTACTTCGCCGCGTACATGATCACGTTCGTGGACGAGGAGCGCCGTGCGCGCGACCTGCCCTCGCTGGAGGCGCACGTCTCCGTCGAGCGTCAGCAGGTCGAGAACCGTCGCGACTCCGACCTGGAGGCCCGCGCCAAGAAGCTCGAGGCCGACCTGGCCGAGCTCGAGGCCGAGGGCGCCAAGGCCGACGTACGCCGCAAGGTGCGCGAGGGTGCCGAGCGTGAGATGAAGCAGCTGCGCGACCGTGCGCAGCGCGAGATCGACCGTCTCGACGAGGTGTGGAACCGCTTCAAGAACCTCAAGGTCCAGGACCTCGAGGGCGACGAGCTGCTCTACCGCGAGCTGCGTGACCGCTTCGGCACGTACTTCGACGGCTCCATGGGTGCCGCTGCCCTGCAGAAGCGCCTGGAGTCCTTCGACCTCGACGAGGAGGCCGAGCGCCTCCGCGAGATCATCCGTACCGGCAAGGGCCAGAAGAAGACCCGTGCGCTCAAGCGCCTCAAGGTCGTCTCCGCGTTCCTGCAGACCAGCAACAGCCCCAAGGGCATGGTGCTCGACTGCGTGCCGGTCATCCCGCCGGACCTGCGTCCGATGGTGCAGCTGGACGGTGGCCGCTTCGCGACCTCCGACCTGAACGACCTGTACCGCCGTGTGATCAACCGCAACAACCGCCTGAAGCGTCTCCTTGACCTCGGTGCCCCCGAGATCATCGTGAACAACGAGAAGCGGATGCTGCAGGAGGCCGTCGACGCGCTGTTCGACAACGGCCGCCGTGGTCGCCCGGTCACCGGTCCGGGCAACCGCCCGCTGAAGTCCCTGAGCGACATGCTCAAGGGCAAGCAGGGTCGTTTCCGTCAGAACCTTCTCGGTAAGCGTGTGGACTACTCCGCGCGTTCCGTGATCGTCGTCGGTCCGCAGCTGAAGCTGCACCAGTGCGGTCTGCCGAAGGCGATGGCGCTGGAGCTCTTCAAGCCGTTCGTGATGAAGCGCCTGGTCGACCTGAACCACGCGCAGAACATCAAGTCGGCCAAGCGCATGGTCGAGCGCGGCCGCACCGTGGTGTACGACGTCCTCGAAGAGGTCATCGCCGAGCACCCGGTGCTGCTGAACCGTGCACCGACCCTGCACCGCCTCGGCATCCAGGCCTTCGAGCCGCAGCTGGTCGAGGGCAAGGCCATCCAGATCCACCCGCTCGTCTGCACCGCGTTCAACGCGGACTTCGACGGTGACCAGATGGCCGTGCACCTGCCGCTCTCCGCGGAGGCGCAGGCCGAGGCCCGCATCCTGATGCTGTCCTCGAACAACATCCTGAAGCCGGCCGACGGTCGTCCCGTCACCATGCCGACCCAGGACATGGTGCTGGGCCTGTTCTTCCTCACCACGGACGAGGAGGAGCGCAAGGTCATCGGCCAGGGCCGTTCCTTCGGTTCCACGGCCGAGGCGATCATGGCCTTCGACGCCGGCGAGCTGTCGCTCCAGGCGCAGGTCGACATCCGCTTCCCGGTGGGCACCATCCCGCCGCGTGGCTGGGTGCCGCCGGTCGCCGAGGAGGGCGAGCAGGAGTACCAGCAGGGCGACACGTTCCGGCTGCGTACGTCCCTGGGCCGCGCGCTCTTCAACGAGCTGCTGCCCGAGGACTACCCGTTCGTCGACTACTCGGTGGGCAAGAAGCAGCTCTCCGAGATCGTCAACGACCTGGCCGAGCGCTACCCCAAGGTCATCGTGGCGGCGACGCTCGACAACCTGAAGGCGGCCGGTTTCCACTGGGCGACCCGCTCGGGTGTCACCGTGGCCATCTCCGACGTCGTCGTGCCCGAGGCCAAGAAGGCCATCGTCGCGGGTTACGAGGCTCAGGACGAGAAGGTCCAGAAGCAGTACGAGCGCGGTCTGATCACCAAGGACGAGCGCACGCAGGAGCTCATCGCGATCTGGACCAAGGCGACCAACGAGGTCGCCGAGGCGATGAACGCGAA
This sequence comes from Streptomyces sp. NPDC051020, assembly GCF_040683105.1. Lineage (NCBI taxonomy): Bacteria > Bacillati > Actinomycetota > Actinomycetes > Kitasatosporales > Streptomycetaceae > Streptomyces > Streptomyces sp. NPDC051020. The sequence continues at coordinate 43,817 of NZ_JBFBCG010000005.1, forward strand.
CTTCCCCAAGACGAACCCCATCTTCATGATGGTTGACTCGGGTGCCCGAGGAAACATGATGCAGATGCGTCAGATCGCCGGTATGCGTGGTCTGGTGTCCAACGCCAAGAACGAGACCATCCCGCGTCCGATCAAGGCGTCCTTCCGTGAGGGCCTCACCGTTCTGGAGTACTTCATCTCCACGCACGGTGCCCGTAAGGGTCTGGCGGACACCGCCCTGCGTACCGCCGACTCGGGTTACCTGACCCGTCGTCTGGTGGACGTCTCGCAGGACGTGATCATCCGCGAGGAGGACTGCGGCACCGACCGTGGCCTCAAGCTGAAGATCGCCGTCAAGGGTGCGGACGGTGTGCTCCGCAAGACGGAGGACGTCGAGACCTCGGTCTACGCCCGCATGCTCGCCGAGGACGTCGTCGTCGACGGCAAGGTCATCGCGCCTGCCAACGTCGACCTCGGTGACGTCCTGATCGACGCCCTGGTGGGCGCCGGAGTCGAGGAGGTCAAGACCCGTTCGGTCCTGACCTGTGAGTCCGCGGTCGGCACCTGTGCCTTCTGCTACGGACGCTCGCTCGCCACCGGCAAGCTGGTCGACATCGGTGAGGCGGTCGGCATCATCGCCGCCCAGTCCATCGGTGAGCCCGGTACCCAGCTGACGATGCGTACCTTCCACACCGGTGGTGTGGCCGGTGACGACATCACCCAGGGTCTGCCCCGTGTCGTCGAGCTCTTCGAAGCCCGTACGCCCAAGGGTGTCGCCCCGATCTCGGAGGCGGCCGGCCGCATCCGTATCGAGGAGACCGAGAAGACCAAGAAGATCGTCGTCACCCCGGACGACGGCAGCGACGAGACGGCGTTCCCGATCTCGAAGCGTGCCCGTCTGCTGGTGGGCGAGGGCGACCACGTCGAGGTGGGCCAGAAGCTCACCGTGGGTGCCACCAACCCGCACGACGTGCTGCGCATCCTCGGTCAGCGCGCGGTCCAGGTCCACCTGGTCGGCGAAGTCCAGAAGGTGTACAACTCGCAGGGCGTGTCGATCCACGACAAGCACATCGAGATCATCATCCGGCAGATGCTGCGCCGCGTGACGATCATCGAGTCCGGCGACGCGGAGCTGCTGCCGGGCGAGCTGGTCGAGCGGTCGAAGTTCGAGACCGAGAACCGTCGTGTGGTCACTGAGGGCGGTCACCCCGCCTCCGGCCGTCCGCAGCTGATGGGTATCACCAAGGCCTCGCTCGCCACCGAGTCGTGGCTCTCGGCGGCGTCCTTCCAGGAGACGACCAGGGTTCTGACCGACGCGGCGATCAACGCCAAGTCGGACTCCCTGATCGGCCTCAAGGAGAACGTCATCATCGGTAAGCTCATCCCGGCCGGTACGGGCCTGTCCCGTTACCGCAACATCCGGGTCGAGCCGACCGAGGAGGCCAAGGCCGCGATGTACTCGGCCGTCGGCTACGACGACATCGACTACTCGCCGTTCGGCACGGGCTCCGGCCAGGCCGTTCCGCTGGAGGACTACGACTACGGTCCGTACAACCAGTAAGCGAGTCGCCTGATCGACCGGAGGGCGGTCACCCCGTACGCAACGGGGTGACCGCCCTCCGGCGTGTGCGGGGTCGGTGTCCGGGCTGCGGCCCGGAATGCCGCGGCTCGCCGGACGGCGGCGGGGCCGTGCGCGCGGTCCAGCCGGTCCCGTGTACGGCCCCGTCCGGGCGTCCAACGGCGGCTGTGGTGTCGCGGGGTTTGCGGGGTCCACCCGGGAAGCCGCTGGTTCGGAACAGGGCTCAGTGCCCGCAGAGCGAGCTTCTTCGGCCCCTCCCGCTCGTAGCTCTCTGTCGCTGCCGAGCGACGGGCCAGGCGGGTCCATCTGGGCCTGGATCATGCGGAGTCGGTTCTCACGCATGCCGTCCAGGGCGAGCCGGGAGTTTTTGGGTGGTCAGCGAGGGGGAGTGCCCCTCGGCGCGCCCCGCCGGCCGGTGGGGCGAGAGGCTGATGAAAGTGACCCGGGCATGTGCGGGGAACGACTGGTTTGTACCAGGTGGTGAACGGGACGCAACGCTCTGTCCCGCGCATCCCGGCGGACAGCATTTGTTTTGACCGGAGTCCGTGAGGTAGGTACGCTCAGACCTTGTGCCTGGGGTGTGCCTGGGCTCGTGTGCGTGTCCTCAACCGCACGGCGAGCCCGTCAGTGGCCACCGTGATCTGTGCCCCTTCTGCCCTCGGGCGGGAGTCCGCAGCATTCGACACACCCGACCGCGTGGGTCGGTGACGTTCCAGGTTAGTTTCACGAACGGCACACAGAAACCGGAGAAGTAGTGCCTACGATCCAGCAGCTGGTCCGGAAGGGCCGGCAGGACAAGGTCGAGAAGAACAAGACGCCCGCGCTTGAGGGTTCGCCCCAGCGCCGCGGCGTCTGCACGCGTGTGTTCACGACCACCCCGAAGAAGCCGAACTCGGCCCTCCGTAAGGTCGCGCGTGTGCGTCTGACCTCCGGTATCGAGGTCACGGCCTACATCCCGGGTGAGGGACACAACCTGCAGGAGCACTCCATCGTGCTCGTGCGTGGTGGCCGTGTGAAGGACCTGCCGGGTGTTCGTTACAAGATCATCCGCGGCTCCCTTGACACCCAGGGTGTCAAGAACCGCAAGCAGGCCCGCAGCCGCTACGGCGCCAAGAAGGAGAAGTAAGAATGCCTCGTAAGGGCCCCGCCCCGAAGCGCCCGGTCATCATCGACCCGGTCTACGGTTCTCCTCTTGTCACCTCGCTGATCAACAAGATCCTGCTCAACGGCAAGCGTTCCACCGCCGAGCGGATCGTGTACGGCGCCATGGAAGGCCTCCGCGAGAAGACCGGCAACGACCCGGTCATCACGCTGAAGCGCGCGCTTGAGAACGTCAAGCCCTCGCTCGAGGTCAAGTCCCGCCGTGTCGGTGGCGCCACCTACCAGGTGCCGATCGAGGTCAAGCCCGGTCGCGCCGCCACCCTCGCGCTGCGCTGGGTCGTGGGTTACTCCCGCGCCCGCCGCGAGAAGACCATGACCGAGCGCCTCATGAACGAGCTGCTCGACGCCTCCAACGGTCTTGGCGCTGCCGTCAAGAAGCGCGAGGACACCCACAAGATGGCCGAGTCCAACAAGGCCTTCGCGCACTACCGCTGGTAGTCGCTACCCACATCGAGACCGAGAGAAGATTGAGCCTTATGGCCACCACTTCGCTTGACCTGGCCAAGGTCCGCAACATCGGGATCATGGCCCACATCGACGCGGGCAAGACGACCACCACCGAGCGGATCCTCTTCTACACCGGCGTTTCGTACAAGATCGGTGAAGTCCACGACGGCGCTGCCACGATGGACTGGATGGAGCAGGAGCAGGAGCGCGGCATCACGATCACGTCGGCCGCGACGACCTGCCACTGGCCGCTCAATGATGTTGACCACACCATCAACATCATCGACACCCCGGGTCACGTCGACTTCACCGTCGAGGTGGAGCGTTCGCTCCGCGTCCTCGACGGCGCCGTCACCGTGTTCGACGGTGTCGCCGGCGTCGAGCCGCAGTCCGAGACCGTCTGGCGTCAGGCGGACCGCTACGGCGTGCCGCGTATCTGCTTCGTCAACAAGCTCGACCGCACCGGTGCCGACTTCTTCCGCTGCGTCCAGATGATCACGGACCGCCTCGGCGCGACCCCGATCGTCATGCAGCTCCCGATCGGTGCCGAGGCCGACTTCACGGGCGTCGTCGACCTCGTGACGATGAAGGCGTTCGTCTACCCGGTGGAAGCCACCAAGGGCGAGGCGTACGACATCGTCGACATCCCCGCGAACCTCGTGGAGAAGGCCGACGAGTACCGGGCCAAGCTCCTCGAAGCCGCCGCGGACAACGACGACGAGCTCATGGAGCTCTACCTGGAGGGCGAAGAGCCTTCCGTGGAGCAGCTCTACGCGGGCATCCGTCGCATCACCATCAACTCGGGCAAGGGCGGCGCGAAGACCGTCACCCCCGTGTTCTGCGGCACCGCGTTCAAGAACAAGGGCGTTCAGCCCCTGCTCGACGCCGTCGTGCGCTACCTCCCCTCCCCCCTGGACGTCGAGGCCATCGAGGGCCACAGCGTCAAGGACCCGGAGGAGGTCGTCAAGCGCAAGCCGTCCGAGGACGAGCCGCTCGCGGCCCTCGCGTTCAAGATCATGAGCGACCCGCACCTCGGCAAGCTCACCTTCGTCCGGGTCTACTCGGGCCGCCTGGAGTCCGGCACCTCGGTGCTGAACTCCGTCAAGGGCAAGAAGGAGCGCATCGGCAAGATCTACCGCATGCACGCGAACAAGCGTGAGGAGATCGAGTCGGTGGGCGCCGGCGACATCATCGCCGTCATGGGCCTGAAGCAGACCACCACCGGTGAGACGCTGTGCGACGAGAAGAACCCGGTGATCCTGGAGTCCATGGACTTCCCGGCGCCGGTCATCCAGGTCGCCATCGAGCCCAAGTCCAAGGGTGACCAGGAGAAGCTGGGTGTCGCCATCCAGCGCCTCTCCGAGGAGGACCCGTCCTTCCAGGTGCACTCCGACGAGGAGACCGGCCAGACCATCATCGGTGGTATGGGCGAGCTGCACCTCGAGGTGCTCGTCGACCGCATGAAGCGCGAATTCCGCGTCGAGGCCAACGTCGGCAAGCCCCAGGTCGCGTACCGCGAGACGATCCGCAAGGCCGTCGAGCGCATCGACTACACCCACAAGAAGCAGACCGGTGGTACCGGTCAGTTCGCCAAGGTGCAGATCGCGATCGAGCCCATCGAGGGCGGCGAGGCCTCGTACGAGTTCGTCAACAAGGTCACCGGTGGCCGCATCCCCCGTGAGTACATCCCCTCGGTGGACGCGGGTGCTCAGGAAGCCATGCAGTTCGGCATCCTGGCCGGTTACGAGATGGTCGGCGTCCGCGTCATCCTTCTCGACGGTGGCTACCACGAGGTCGACTCCTCCGAGCTGGCGTTCAAGATCGCCGGTTCGCAGGCGTTCAAGGAGGGTGCCCGCAAGGCGTCCCCCGTGCTCCTCGAGCCGATGATGGCCATCGAGGTGACCACGCCCGAGGACTACATGGGCGATGTCATCGGTGACATCAACTCCCGCCGTGGCCAGATCCAGGCCATGGAGGAGCGCAGCGGCGCTCGCGTCGTGAAGGGCCTCGTGCCCCTCTCGGAGATGTTCGGCTACGTCGGAGACCTCCGCAGCAAGACCTCGGGTCGCGCAAGCTACTCGATGCAGTTCGACTCCTACGCCGAGGTTCCGCGGAACGTCGCCGAGGAGATCATCGCGAAGGCCAAGGGCGAGTAACTCTCCCGAGCTCACGCTTTAGGCTTGTCACCGGAGCCTGATGGGGCATTCGTCGCAGAGCGCAAGCAATGCGGTGAATGCCCCTGGCCCCGGCATCCCAGCAAAGATCACCTGGCGCCGATGAAGCAAGGCGTACAGAACCACTCCACAGGAGGACCCAGTGGCGAAGGCGAAGTTCGAGCGGACTAAGCCGCACGTCAACATCGGCACCATCGGTCACATTGACCACGGTAAGACGACCCTCACGGCCGCCATTACCAAGGTGCTGCACGACGCGTACCCGGACCTGAACGAGGCCTCGGCCTTCGACCAGATCGACAAGGCTCCCGAGGAGCGCCAGCGCGGTATCACGATCTCGATCGCGCACGTCGAGTACCAGACGGAGTCGCGTCACTACGCGCACGTCGACTGCCCGGGTCACGCGGACTACATCAAGAACATGATCACGGGTGCCGCGCAGATGGACGGTGCCATCCTCGTGGTCGCCGCCACCGACGGCCCGATGCCGCAGACCAAGGAGCACGTGCTCCTGGCCCGCCAGGTCGGCGTTCCGTACATCGTCGTCGCCCTGAACAAGGCCGACATGGTGGACGACGAGGAGATCCTGGAGCTCGTCGAGCTCGAGGTCCGTGAGCTCCTCTCCGAGTACGAGTTCCCGGGCGACGACCTGCCGGTCGTCAAGGTCTCGGCGCTCAAGGCTCTTGAGGGCGACAAGGAGTGGGGCCAGACCGTCCTCGACCTGATGAAGGCCGTCGACGAGTCGATCCCGCAGCCCGAGCGCGACGTCGACAAGCCGTTCCTGATGCCGATCGAGGACGTCTTCACGATCACCGGTCGTGGCACCGTCGTCACCGGTCGTATCGAGCGTGGTGTCCTGAAGGTCAACGAGACCGTCGACATCGTCGGTATCAAGCAGGAGAAGACCACCACCACGGTCACCGGCATCGAGATGTTCCGCAAGCTGCTCGACGAGGGCCAGGCCGGTGAGAACGTCGGTCTGCTTCTCCGTGGCATCAAGCGCGAGGACGTCGAGCGCGGCCAGGTCATCATCAAGCCCGGTTCGGTCACGCCGCACACCGAGTTCGAGGCCCAGGCCTACATCCTGTCGAAGGACGAGGGTGGCCGTCACACCCCGTTCTTCAACAACTACCGCCCGCAGTTCTACTTCCGTACCACGGACGTGACGGGCGTTGTGACCCTTCCCGAGGGCACCGAGATGGTCATGCCGGGCGACAACACCGTCATGAACGTCGTGCTGATCCAGCCGGTCGCCATGGAAGAGGGCCTGAAGTTCGCCATCCGTGAGGGTGGCCGGACCGTGGGCGCCGGCCAGGTCACCAAGATCGTCAAGTAATTACTTGACTGTCTGACCTGGTTGCTCCGCACAGAGCACCAAGAAGGGCCCCGGCCCGCCGCGCAAGCGGTGGACCGGGGCCCTTCGCCATGTCCCGGTGCGGCGTCACGGGCGCCAGAACCAGGGGCGGGCATCCGGCCCCAGCCCCACCACCGCCGGGCGCCGCATGCCCTCCGCGTACAGTGCGGGACCGTCGAGCGCCACTGGTCCCCGGGTGCGTACGGACAGCCGCGCGCCGGTACGGAGCTGGATCCGGCCCTTCTCGGTGCGGCCCAGCAGCACCTGCCCGAACGGCGAACCGGCCACGGTCACCGGCCCGTACCCGTCGAAGTCGGTGCGTTCCTCCGCCGCCCCCGCGCGGACGACCGTCAGTGCGGCCCGCGCCGCCGCCCGGTACAGCAGCTCCACGGACCCGTCCGCGACGACCTGCGCGGCCGGCCCGTCGCCCGGCACCGGCACCCCGCCGATCTGCGGATGGGCGGTCAGTCCGGCTCCGGGTGTCTCCTGCGTCCAGTGGTGCACCGTGTGATGCCCGGCAGCGAACACATGGACCAGGCCCTCTCCGTCCACCACGGCGCTCAGTTCGTCCTGGACCTCGCCGCCGCCCGTGTCCCTCCAGTCGCTCCATCGCCCGGACCGTTCCCGCACCCGCGTGCTGAGGCCCTTCTCCGCGTTCCGTACGAAGAGATGGACCCGCCCGTCGGGCGCTGTCACCGCCACCGGGGCGCCGATCCTGCGGCTGCGGTCCTGGTCCCGCTCCGGGTTGCCCAGCCCCCGCCAGGCGCGGAAGGCGCCTGCCGGGGAGCTCTGTTCGAGGAGCACGATCTCCCGCTCGTCGGCCGCCCCGTGCCCGCCGAGCGCCGCGAAGCGCAGCCCGAACAGCAGCTGCCTGCCGTCCGCCGTCGTCGCCCCGCCGAGCACCGGGGCCAGCGGTCCGCCGCCGAGATCGTCGGGATCGCCCCAGACCCCGCTGCCGGGTGCGCTCTCGCGCCACCGCACCGCCCGCAGTCCGAGGACTCCGTACGCGGTGAGCCGCCCGTCCGTTCCGGCGGCGAGGGTGGGGCGGGGGCCCGGGTAGCGGTAATGGGTGGAGCGGACCCAGCCCTTGCGGTTGGTCAGCGGCCTGTTGCCGCCCACGTTGTAGTCCCCGCAGCCCGCCACGTTCCCGCACCGCCAGTCGGCGTCACCCCCGTACGGGACGAGATGCGCCGCCTTCTCCTTCAGCACGCGGTACGGCAGGTTCTTCGGCCAGTGCCGGTTGTAGTAGCCGCGGTACGCCGTGGTGACGAACCGCGGCACGGGCCCACCGTCCCCGGTGGCGCGGGCCACCCACCGGATCAGCGCCGCCCAGGTGAACGAGGCGGTCGCGGTGTGGTCGGGGTGGTCGGAGTAGCCGGGCTGCTCGCTGTCCCGGCGGCGGACGGCCTCGGTGCTGTGCTGGATGTCCGGGTCCGGATCCATGGTGTGGACGAGGGTCGGCCGGTAGCGGTCGAGGAGCCCGACGAGGACGTCGATCATCCCGTCGTACGTGTACGAGCCCGTCCGCTTCAGCGGCGAGCCCTCGGCGACGACGGTGGGCAGACCGAGTTCCCGGTCGTGCCAGAGGCTGGGCAGCCCCAGTCGGCCGCGGCCGGTGTGCATCGCCGTGTTGAGGAAGATCAGCTCGACTCGACGTCCGCCGTGCGCCAGGGTGTTGATCTCGGCCCGGCGCCCGCCCGCCAGCGCGGTGACGGACTTCTGCCAGGCGGTGAACATCGGCAGCCCGAGCTGGATCGCGTACGACTGGCGCAGCCCCTGGTGCCGGGCGGAGGAGTACGCCGCCTTGTCGGCGGCGGGCCGCGGCGCGCCGGGAATCCGGTTGATGCCGATGGCCTCACCGGCGGTGAGGTACACACAGACCACCGGGGTCCCGGCGTCCAAAGCCTGCTGGGTGTCCGGGTTCATGAAGTACAGGTCGTCGTCCGGGTGGGCGAGGATCTGCATCAGCAGGGACTGCCGGGCGTCGCCGATCACCATTCCGGGCGCCGGATCGGCCATGGGGTCACTGCGCCGGGGGGCCGGTACGGAACAGGCGCCGACGCCCATCAGGACGGCTGCTGCGGCGGCTGCCACGACGCTGCGCCGCCGCACCGCGGCACGGCCCGGTTCCAGGCCGAATCGATCCTTCACGCCCCGTGCTCCGTCCGCTCACTCCGTCGAAGCAGCCGGTCAGTGCCGCTTCCCGCGGCAGGTTAGACGGGGATCGGAGCGGTCGCGTTGCTTGTCGCGGCTCCACGCCGGACCGGCGCACCATCCGGCGTCGGCGCGTTCCAGCAGGCCGCGCAGGACGGCGGTGCCGATCCCGTGGCCCTGGAGCGCGGCGCGACTCGCTGAGGGCCGGTCGGCCGGTCGGGTCAGTGCAGGGTGGGCACGGCCCCGCCATCGACGCGCGTGAGCGTGACCCCGGTGAGTCCCCGCAGTCGGCGCTCCGCGACCTCGTCGACCAGTGTGCGGTCCGGAGGGACCGGACCGAGACCGATCGCGTAGCGGACCGGGTTCGTGCCGAAGGGACGGGGCCAGGCGTGGCACTCGGGGGCCATGTGCGACAGGTCGCCGATCAGGGCGCGCATCCGGCCGCACACTCGGCCCTCGTCCGGTTCCGGTGGTACGGCCACGACCGCCCAGGCCGCGTGGCGGCGGTGCAGCGGCGGCGGTGACAGCAGCCCGGGGGAGCCCGTCTCCAGCAGCTCCCAGGCGCGGAACAGCTCCTGGGTGAGCAGGTCGCGCATGCCCGGCGTGACCTGGTCGGTGCAGGGGCGTACGGGCTCCGACGGAGTCGTGATCGTGACCGGCCGTTCCGGTACCTGCGGTCCCGCCGTGCCCACCGGCACGCGCCAGTCCCAGGCCGCCCAGGTCGCGAAGAAGTGCCGCAGCAGCGCGTCGGGCGACAGGTCATCCGCCCCGCGGACCGTACGGACCGCCAGGACGGACCACGCCAGTCCGGGCAGTCCGCCGAAGGGCGCCGAGTCCAGGCCGCGTGCCTTCGCCCAGGCCTTGACCTCCCGGGCCAGTCGCGCGAAAGCCTCCTGCCGGTCGCCCGCCAGGGCGAGCACCGCCTCCGCGTCGCTCACCGCGCTGAGCGCGACCGCCGCCGGCTCGCCCAACTCCGCTCGGTGCTCCACCGCATCGGCCGGGTCCATCGGACCGGTGGGGACCACGACCAGGTCCACGCGCAGGCCGTCGACGTCCGTCCGCAGACCGGGGACCCGCGCTCCGGTCACCTCCCGGACGTCCGCTGCCTCCGGCAGCGCCGTCGCCAACCGGGCTCGTACAACGGTCAGTTCGGCATCGCCCGGCAGCGCCGCCACCAGATCCAGATCTGCTCCGGGCAGGGCGCAGCCCATGCGCCGGGAGCCGACGACATGGACGACCCCGTCGGCCAGTGCCTCGCGGACCCGGCGTACGACGCCGGTGGCGTCCGCGACCGGGTGGGCGCCACCCGAGGCCGGGCCGGGGTTCCCGTGGCCGGGCGCGGGGGGCTCGTCCGGCGACGGTGCGTCCGGTACCCAGCGCACCTCGCCCGTTCCCAGCGCCACCGTCGCCCGTACCCGCATCGGCTCGTCGCCGCGGCGCGACAGAAGCGCCAGCTCCCCGACCCGGACCGGCATCGGATCGAGCCGCCAACCGCACTCGGTGGCCAGGGCGTGCGGGTCCGTGGTCCGGCCCAGGCTGAGGTGCGGGGTGAAGCCTCCGTGGTGGCCGCGGCAGGCGGGGAACCGCCGCACCAGCTCCTCCCACAGGCCGGCCCAGGGCTCCTCGCCCGCGGCCGCCGGGTCCAGCCACACCGTGGCCCCCTCGCGGTGCCCGAACCAGTGCACACCTGCCAGCCGCGCATGGAAGGGCGCACACGCAGCGGCTGCGGCGGCGAGCAAAGGGGCCGCCTGCTCGAAGGCGTACTCGGGGACGAAGCCGAAGAGCAGATTGACGTGCGGTGGCCAGCGGCGGATCTGCGGGTCGTGGTCCCGCCGGATCGCCTGCAGCGGCGGCCAGAGCTCCTGCGGCGGGATCCATGCCAGTGCCGTACGGGCCGTGGGCGGTACGTCCAGGACCTCGGCGCTCTCCGTGACCACAGGGGCCAGTTCGGCCAGCACGCCGTAGTGGTCGGAGATGTACAGGCCCTCGGCCGTGGGGACATCGCCGCGGAGTTCGGCGCGCCGCACCCGCAGTCCGTCCGCGCGCAGCAGCACCCGGTCCAGCCGGGACGCCCGCCCGCTCAGCGAGGAGACCGCGGCCAGCGGATTGACGCGCGGGTCGAACGTCGGCGTCGCGTCGTCCGGGCCGTGGGCCTCGCTCCACGCGTCGCGCATCCCGAGCACCGTGCCCGGCGCCTCGGTGCCATCGTTGAAGTCGCCCATGAGGACGAGGTCGCCGTCGAGGGTTGCCAGACCCTCGGCGATCCGGTCCAGTTCGGCGTCCCGCCGCTCTGCGCCGTTCTCCGAGTGGTTGCTGCTCAGATGGGTCGCGGCGACCGTGACCGGCCCGGCACCGGTCTCCACGACGAGGGCGACCACCGCCTTGTGCGGCCCGAGCGCGTGGTGTCCGGCCTCCCGCACGGGCAGTCTGCTCAGCAGCAGCACACCGCACTCGTCGACGTCCCGCGAGGCCGGCTCCGTTCCCAGGGTGTACGTCTCACGCACCCACGGCTCCTGGAGCAGCAGCGTGAGCAGCGAGGGTTCCACCTCCTGGAGCGCGACGACGTCGGCGTCGGCCTCGCGCAGTGCGGTCATCAGCAGCGGTCTGCGCACGGCGGTGCCGATGCGGTCGGCGTCGTAGCGGTCCCACAGGGCATTCCAGGTCAGCACGCGCAGCCGTCCCGCGGGCCCGGCAGCCCGGGGCGTCCGCGCGGGGACCCAGTCGGCACCGTCCCAGGCGTACGGCGTGCGGGCCGTGAAGAACGGCGCCCGCAGCCGGCGTGCCTCCCGCACCCTCCCGGCGTCCGTGTCGTCGATCCGGTCGACGCCCGTGGCCCGGTTCCATACGACCTCGCCGTCGGCCTCGAAGAACAGCACCCGGTGCCAGGGGATCTCGCCGCCCGGCACGAACGCGGGCAGCGGGATGCGCTCGGGCGGGGCGCCGCGCTGGTTGATCCCGACCACGAAACGGGCGGGGTCGAAGCGCGCGTCCCAGCACACCCGGTGGTAGATCTCTTCGCTGGTGCGCACGGCTACGCCTCCTCCTCGATGGTCCCACTCGCCCCGATGTACCAGGTGCGGTGCGCCTGGCCCGGGTAAGGCGGGCCGAAGCGGTGCAGCTGGGCGGCGAGGACGCGGGGCGGCACCGGGTGCTCGCGTGCGGCGTTGCGCTGGGTCAGCTCTTCAGCGCAGGAGGACGGGGGAGCGGCGTTCCAGCGGATATTCCTCCTGCGCCTCTTCCGGCGTCCGGACGCCGCGTCGCAGGGCGTTGGGTGAGGCACGGTTTGACACGCAACACCCGCGGGGTAATCTCTTCGGCCGGATTGGCCAGGCTCCCGCCACGTATGGCACACTGACCAGGTTGCTCGGTTGAGTGTCAATGCTGCGCGCCTCCCGCCGGGAGGACCGGAAGCGAGTCCCACAGTACTCGTCGGCCCCATGTGGGCCGGACGTACGGGAATCTTTCGGGAAGCGTAAGTGGGGCGCCGACCAGGCACCCGGTGGGTGTTCCACCCCCGACGCTCTTGATTGAGCACAGCGCGGTCCACGGCCCGCACCCCCTTGGTTGGGAAATCCTTCGGGAGATCTGCGTAGAGGGGATGCGACACGCCCGACCGCGTGGGTCGGAGGAGGAGTCACGAGAACCCCCGGGTTCCAGAGCGTTACGAGAGACAGGACTACTAGTAGCCATGGCGGGACAGAAGATCCGCATCCGGCTCAAGGCCTACGACCACGAGGTCATCGACTCCTCGGCGAAGAAGATCGTCGAGACGGTGACCCGCACTGGTGCGTCGGTCGCGGGCCCGGTGCCGCTGCCCACTGAGAAGAACGTGTACTGCGTCATCAAGTCGCCGCACAAGTACAAGGACTCGCGCGAGCACTTCGAGATGCGCACGCACAAGCGCCTCATCGACATCCTCGACCCCACGCCGAAGACGGTTGACTCGCTGATGCGTCTCGACCTGCCGGCCGGCGTCGACATCGAGATCAAGCTCTGAGGTGACGCGCGAGATGGCTAAGAACATTAAGGGCGTCCTGGGCGAGAAGCTCGGCATGACCCAGGTCTGGGACGAGAACAACCGGGTCGTCCCGGTGACCGTCGTCAAGGCCGGGCCCTGCGTCGTCACCCAGGTCCGCACCAACGACAACGACGGTTACGAGTCGGTCCAGATCGCCTTCGGCGAGATCGACCCGCGCAAGGTGAACAAGCCCCTCAAGGGCCACTTCGCCAAGGCCGACGTCACCCCGCGCCGCCACCTGGTGGAGCTCCGCACCCCTGACGCCAGCGAGTACACGCTGGGCCAGGAGGTCACTGCCGCAGTGTTCGAGTCCGGCGTCAAGGTTGACGTCACGGGCAAGAGCAAGGGCAAGGGCTTCGCCGGTGTGATGAAGCGTCACAACTTCAAGGGTGGTAAGGCGTCCCACGGTGCCCACCGTGTGCACCGTATGCCCGGCTCCATCGGTGGCTGCGCCACCCCCGGCCGTGTCTTCAAGGGCATGCGCATGGCGGGTCGCATGGGCAACGAGCGTGTCACCACCCAGAACCTGACCATCCACGCGGTTGACGCGGAGAAGGGTCTGCTCCTCATCAAGGGCGCAGTCCCCGGTCCGAACGGCGGCCTCGTCCTGGTCCGTACCGCGGCCAAGGGGGCTTGAGGTAATGAGCACCATTGACATCCTTTCGCCGGCAGGCGTCAAGGCCGGTACCGTCGAGCTCCCCGCGGAGATCTTCGACGCGAAGACCAGCGTTCCGCTGATCCACCAGGTCGTTGTCGCTCAGCTGGCTGCTGCCCGTCAGGGCACGCACAAGACCAAGCGTCGCGGCGAAGTCCGTGGTGGTGGCCGCAAGCCGTACCGCCAGAAGGGCACCGGCCGCGCCCGCCAGGGTTCGACCCGCGCACCGCAGTTCGTCGGCGGTGGCGTCGTCCACGGTCCGCAGCCGCGTGACTACTCGCAGCGCACCCCGAAGAAGATGAAGGCCGCCGCCCTGCGCGGTGCCCTCTCCGACCGGGCACGCCACTCCCGTATCCACGTCGTCACCGGCGTGGTCGACGGTGCAGTCTCCACGAAGGCCGCGAAGACGCTGCTCGGCAAGATCTCGGAGCGCAAGAACCTGCTCCTGGTCGTCGACCGCGCCGACGAGGCCGCGTGGCTGTCCGCCCGCAACCTGCCCCAGGTGCACATCCTGGAGCCGGGCCAGCTCAACACGTACGACGTGATCGTCTCTGACGACGTGGTCTTCACCCAGGCCGCTTTCGAGTCCTTCGTGTCTGGCCCCAAGGCCGATGAGACCGAAGGGAGCGACGCCTGATGAGCGAGGCGACCGTAACCAGCAAGACCTTCACGGACCCGCGCGACGTTCTCGTCAAGCCGGTCGTTTCCGAGAAGAGCTACGCGCTGCTCGACGAGAACAAGTACACGTTCATCGTCGCGCCCGGCTCCAACAAGACCCAGATCAAGCAGGCCGTGGAAGCGGTCTTCTCGGTCAAGGTCACCGGGGTCAACACGATCAACCGGCAGGGTAAGCGCAAGCGCACCAAGACCGGTTTCGGCAAGCGCGCTGACACCAAGCGCGCCATCGTGACCCTCGCCGAGGGCGACCGTATCGACATCTTCGGCGGCCCGACCTCCTGACGGAGGTCGAGTCGTCCGGAATCGGACGAGGACTGAGAAATGGGTATCCGCAAGTACAAGCCGACGACCCCGGGCCGTCGTGGCTCCAGCGTCGCCGACTTTGTCGAGATCACGCGGTCCACGCCGGAGAAGTCGCTGGTCCGCCCCCTGCACAGCAAGGGCGGCCGTAACAACGCCGGTCGTGTGACCGTTCGCCACCAGGGCGGTGGCCACAAGCGCGCCTACCGAGTGATCGACTTCCGTCGTCACGACAAGGACGGCGTGCCGGCCAAGGTCGCGCACATCGAGTACGACCCCAACCGCACCGCGCGCATCGCGCTCCTGCACTACGCGGACGGCGAGAAGCGCTACATCATCGCGCCGCGTGGACTGACGCAGGGCGACCGGGTCGAGAACGGCCCGACGGCCGACATCAAGCCCGGTAACAACCTGGCGCTGCGCAACATCCCGGTCGGTACGACCATCCACGCCATCGAGCTGCGGCCCGGCGGCGGCGCGAAGTTCGCCCGTTCCGCGGGTGCCTCCGTGCAGCTGCTGGCGAAGGAGGGCACCATGGCCCACCTTCGTATGCCGTCGGGTGAGATCCGCCTGGTCGACGCCCGCTGCCGCGCCACGATCGGCGAGGTCGGCAACGCCGAGCAGTCGAACATCAACTGGGGCAAGGCCGGCCGCATGCGCTGGAAGGGCGTTCGCCCGACCGTCCGCGGTGTCGCGATGAACCCGGTTGACCACCCGCACGGTGGTGGTGAGGGCAAGACCTCCGGTGGTCGCCACCCGGTCTCGCCGTGGGGTCAGAAGGAGGGTCGTACTCGCTCGCCGAAGAAGGCATCGAGCAAGTACATCGTCCGCCGCCGCAAGACGAACAAGAAGCGCTAGGAGCGGGTTTAGATGCCGCGCAGTCTCAAGAAGGGGCCCTTCGTCGACGGCCACCTCATCAAGAAGGTGGACGTACAGAACGAGGCAGGCACCAAGAACGTCATCAAGACCTGGTCCCGTCGCTCGATGATCGTCCCGGCCATGCTGGGTCACACCATCGCGGTGCACAACGGCAAGATCCACGTCCCGGTGTTCGTCACCGAGTCGATGGTCGGCCACAAGCTCGGCGAGTTCTCGCCGACTCGCACCTTCCGCGGCCACGTCAAGGACGACCGGAAGTCGAAGCGCCGCTAACCGCGGAGTGGAACGACTATGACTTACACCGAAGGGACAACCATGGAAGCCAGGGCCCAGGCGCGGTACATCCGCGTCACGCCCATGAAGGCCCGCCGCGTGGTGGACCTCATCCGTGGCATGGATGCCACGGAGGCTCAGGCGGTCCTGCGTTTCGCCCCGCAGGCCGCGAGCGTGCCGGTTGGCAAGGTGCTGGACAGCGCCATTGCCAACGCTGCACACAACTACGACCACACCGACGCCTCTTCGCTGGTCATCAGCGAGGCGTACGTGGACGAGGGCCCGACCCTGAAGCGGTTCCGTCCGCGTGCTCAGGGCCGTGCCTACCGGATCCGTAAGCGGACCAGCCACATCACCGTGGTCGTCAGCAGCAAGGAAGGAACCCGGTAATGGGCCAGAAGGTAAACCCGCACGGGTTCCGACTCGGCATTACCACGGACTTCAAGTCCCGTTGGTACGCCGACAAGCTGTACAAGGACTACGTCAAGGAAGACGTCGCCATTCGTCGCATGATGACGAAGGGCATGGAGCGGGCCGGTATCTCGAAGGTTGAGATCGAGCGCACCCGCGACCGCGTCCGCGTTGACATCCACACCGCCCGCCCGGGCATCGTCATCGGTCGCCGTGGCGCCGAGGCCGACCGCATCCGTGGCGAGCTGGAGAAGCTGACCGGCAAGCAGGTCCAGCTGAACATCCTCGAGGTCAAGAACCCCGAGGTGGACGCTCAGCTGGTGGCCCAGGCCGTCGCCGAGCAGCTCTCCTCCCGCGTCTCCTTCCGTCGTGCGATGCGCAAGAGCATGCAGAGCTCGATGAAGGCCGGCGCCAAGGGCATCAAGATCCAGTGCGGTGGCCGCCTCGGCGGCGCCGAGATGTCCCGCTCGGAGTTCTACCGCGAGGGCCGCGTGCCCCTGCACACGCTCCGCGCGAACGTCGACTACGGCTTCTTCGAGGCCAAGACGACCTTCGGCCGCATCGGTGTGAAGGTCTGGATCTACAAGGGCGACGTCAAGAACATCGCCGAGGTCCGCGCCGAGAACGCTGCTGCCCGCGCAGGCAACCGCCCGGCCCGTGGCGGCGCTGACCGCCCGGCCGGCCGCGGTGGCCGCGGTGGCGAGCGTGGCGGTCGCGGTCGCAAGCCGCAGCAGTCCGCGCCGGCAGCCGAGGCCCCCAAGGCCGACGCTCCCGCCGCCGCTGCTCCGGCTGAGAGCACCGGAACGGAGGCCTGACCGAAATGCTGATCCCCCGTAGGGTCAAGCACCGCAAGCAGCACCACCCGAAGCGCAGCGGTATGTCCAAGGGTGGCACGCAGGTTGCGTTCGGCGAGTACGGCATCCAGGCGCTGACCCCGGCGTACGTGACGAACCGCCAGATCGAGGCAGCTCGTATCGCGATGACCCGCCACATCAAGCGTGGCGGCAAGGTCTGGATCAACATCTACCCGGACCGTCCCCTGACGAAGAAGCCCGCCGAGACCCGCATGGGTTCCGGTAAGGGTTCTCCCGAGTGGTGGATCGCGAACGTCAAGCCGGGTCGGGTGATGTTCGAGCTGTCCTACCCGAACGAGAAGATTGCTCGTGAGGCGCTTACCCGCGCTGCTCACAAGCTTCCGATGAAGTGCCGCATCGTTCGGCGCGAGGCAGGTGAGGCGTGATGTCGGCCGGAACCAAGGCGTCCGAGCTGCGCGAGCTGGGCAACGAGGAGCTGCTCAACAAGCTCCGCGAGGCCAAGGAAGAGCTGTTCAACCTCCGCTTCCAGGCGGCGACCGGACAGCTCGAGAACCACGGCCGGCTCAAGTCCGTCCGTAAGGACATCGCCCGGATCTACACCCTGATGCGCGAGCGCGAGCTGGGCATCGAGACGGTGGAGAGCGTCTGATGAGCGAGAAGACTGTGACTGAGACGAACACCGACCGCGGTTTCCGCAAGACCCGTGAGGGTCTCGTCGTCAGCGACAAGATGGACAAGACTGTCGTCGTCGCTGTCGAGGACCGCGTCAAGCACGCCCTGTACGGCAAGGTCATCCGCCGTACGAACAAGCTGAAGGCTCACGACGAGCAGAACGCTGCGGGCGTCGGCGACCGTGTCCTCCTCATGGAGACCCGGCCGCTGTCTGCGACGAAGCGCTGGCGCGTCGTCGAGATCCTCGAGAAGGCCAAGTAATTCCTGAGGGGCATTCCCCTCAGGCAAGTTCCGCCAGGCTCGGTGGGGTTCGACCCGTTCAGGGTTCGAACCCCACCGGGAACCGGCAGACGATCAGGAGATAGACGTGATCCAGCAGGAGTCGCGACTTCGCGTCGCCGACAACACGGGTGCGAAGGAAATCCTCACCATCCGTGTTCTCGGTGGTTCGGGTCGCCGCTACGCGGGCATCGGTGACGTCATCGTCGCCACCGTCAAGGACGCGATCCCCGGTGGCAACGTGAAGAAGGGTGACGTCGTCAAGGCCGTCATCGTTCGCACCGTCAAGGAGCGTCGTCGTCAGGATGGCTCGTACATCCGCTTCGACGAGAACGCCGCCGTCATTCTGAAGAACGACGGCGACCCCCGCGGCACCCGTATCTTCGGCCCGGTGGGCCGTGAGCTGCGCGAGAAGAAGTTCATGAAGATCATCTCGCTCGCGCCGGAGGTGCTGTAAGCATGAAGATCAAGAAGGGCGACCTGGTTCAGGTCATCACCGGTAAGGACAAGGGCAAGCAGGGCAAGGTCATCGTGGCCTACCCCGCTCAGGACCGCGTCCTCGTCGAGGGTGTCAACCGGGTCAAGAAGCACACCAAGGCCGGTCAGACGGCTCGCGGTTCGCAGACCGGCGGCATCGTCACCACCGAGGCCCCGATTCACGTCAGCAACGTTCAGCTGGTTGTGGAGAAGGACGGCAAGAAGGTCGTCACCCGCGTCGGCTACCGCTTTGACGACGAGGGCAACAAGATCCGCGTTGCCAAGCGGACCGGTGAGGACATCTGATGACTGCCACCACTGCGCCGCGTCTCAAGACGCGCTACCGCGAGGAAATCGCCGGCAAGCTGCGTGAGGAGTTCTCGTACGAGAACGTCATGCAGATCCCCGGCCTGGTCAAGATCGTGGTCAACATGGGTGTGGGCGACGCCGCCCGCGACTCCAAGCTGATCGATGGCGCCGTGCGCGACCTCACCACGATCACGGGCCAGAAGCCGGCCGTCACCAAGGCCCGCAAGTCCATCGCGCAGTTCAAGCTGCGCGAGGGTCAGCCGATCGGCTGCCACGTCACCCTCCGCGGTGACCGGATGTGGGAGTTCCTGGACCGTACGCTGTCGCTCGCGCTGCCGCGTATCCGTGACTTCCGTGGCCTGTCGCCGAAGCAGTTCGACGGCCGTGGCAACTACACCTTCGGTCTCACGGAGCAGGTCATGTTCCACGAGATCGACCAGGACAAGATCGACCGGGTCCGGGGCATGGACATCACCGTGGTCACCACGGCGACCAATGACGACGAGGGTCGTGCCCTCCTTCGTCACCTCGGCTTCCCGTTCAAGGAGAACTGACCGTGGCGAAGAAGGCTCTGATCGCTAAGGCCGCCCGTAAGCCGAAGTTCGGCGTCCGCGGGTACACCCGCTGCCAGCGCTGCGGCCGGCCCCACTCCGTCTACCGCAAGTTCGGCCTGTGCCGCGTGTGCCTTCGTGAGATGGCTCACCGTGGCGAGCTGCCGGGCGTGACCAAGAGTTCCTGGTAAATCTCCCTCGCCCTTTGGGCGTTGGAACTACCCGGAAGCTCTCGGTAAGCATCTGGTCGGCAGGAGTCCGGCTCTTCATGCCGTAGGCTTGAAGGGTTGGGCGCCTGCCGCCCTGGACCGACTTACTACGCCGTAGGTCCCCGCACCGCACCCGTCCCGCCACTGAGTGGGGAGAGGGATGGCGCATACAGGAAACCCCGGCGAGAGAGGCCGAAGGCCAATTCATGACCATGACTGATCCCATCGCAGACATGCTCACGCGTCTGCGTAACGCGAACTCGGCGTACCACGACTCCGTCGTGATGCCGCACAGCAAGATCAAGTCGCACATCGCGGAGATCCTCCAGCAGGAGGGTTTCATCACCGGCTGGAAGGTCGAGGACGCCGAGGTCGGCAAGAACCTCGTCCTCGAGCTGAAGTTCGGCCCGAACCGCGAGCGCTCGATCGCCGGCATCAAGCGAATCTCGAAGCCGGGTCTGCGTGTATACGCAAAGTCCACCAACCTGCCGAAGGTCCTCGGCGGCCTGGGCGTGGCGATCATCTCCACGTCCCACGGTCTCCTGACCGGCCAGCAGGCGCAGAAGAAGGGCGTAGGTGGGGAAGTCCTCGCCTACGTCTGGTAGTCGGGAACGGAGGAATAGCTCATGTCGCGAATCGGCAAGCTCCCCATCCAGGTTCCCGCCGGTGTGGACGTCACCATCGATGGCCGCACGGTCGCGGTGAAGGGCCCCAAGGGCACCCTCTCGCACACCGTTGCCGCGCCGATCGAGGTCACCAAGGGTGAGGACGGCGTCCTGAACGTCGTCCGCCCGAACGACGAGCGTCAGAACAAGGCCCTTCACGGCCTGTCCCGCACGCTGGTGGCGAACATGATCACCGGTGTGACCCAGGGATACATCAAGGCGCTCGAGATCAGTGGTGTCGGTTACCGCGTCCAGGCGAAGGGCTCCAACCTGGAGTTCGCCCTGGGCTACAGCCACCCGATCCTGATCGAGGCCCCGGAGGGCATCACCTTCAAGGTGGAGTCCCCCACGAAGTTCACTGTCGAGGGCATCGACAAGCAGAAGGTCGGCGAGACCGCGGCCAAGATCCGCAAGCTGCGGAAGCCTGACCCGTACAAGGCCAAGGGCGTCAAGTACGCCGGCGAGGTCATCCGCCGCAAGGTCGGAAAGGCTGGTAAGTAGCCATGGCATACGGCGTAAAGATCGCCAAGGGCGACGCCTACAAGCGTGCCGCCCTCAAGCGTCGCCACATCCGCGTCCGCAAGCACATCTCCGGTTCGCCGGAGCGTCCGCGCTTGGTCGTGACGCGGTCCAACCGCCACATGGTCGCTCAGGTCATCGACGACATCGCGGGCCACACGCTCGCGTCGGCGTCGACCCTGGACGTGTCCATCCGTGGTGGCGAGGGTGACAAGAGCGCCCAGGCCAAGCAGGTCGGCGCCCTGGTCGCTGAGCGTGCCAAGGCCGCAGGCGTCGAGGCCGTCGTGTTTGACCGCGGTGGTAACCAGTACGCCGGGCGGATTGCCGCTCTGGCTGACGCCGCCCGTGAAGCCGGGCTGAAGTTCTAAGCCCCGGTTCCTACGCACAGCGGACGTAACAGAGAGAGGTAAATCCAATGGCTGGACCCCAGCGCCGCGGAAGCGGTGCCGGTGGCGGCGAGCGGCGGGACCGGAAGGGCCGTGACGGCGGCGCAGCTGCCGCCGAGAAGACCGCGTACGTTGAGCGCGTTGTCGCGATCAACCGCGTCGCCAAGGTTGTGAAGGGTGGTCGTCGCTTCAGCTTCACCGCGCTGGTCGTGGTGGGCGATGGTGACGGCACCGTCGGTGTCGGTTACGGCAAGGCCAAGGAAGTTCCCGCGGCCATTGCCAAGGGCGTGGAAGAAGCCAAGAAGAACTTCTTCAAGGTTCCGCGTATCCAGGGCACCATTCCTCACCCGATCCAGGGCGAGAAGGCTGCGGGCGTCGTCCTGCTGAAGCCTGCTTCCCCCGGTACCGGTGTTATCGCCGGTGGCCCGGTGCGCGCCGTTCTGGAGTGCGCCGGCGTTCACGACATCCTGTCGAAGTCGCTCGGCTCCGACAACGCGATCAACATCGTGCACGCGACCGTGGAGGCCCTCAAGGGCCTGCAGCGTCCCGAGGAGATCGCGGCTCGCCGTGGTCTGCCGCTCGAGGACGTCGCCCCCGCGGCTCTGCTTCGTGCACGTGCGGGAGCGGGTGCGTAATGGCTCGCCTCAAGATCACGCAGACGAAGTCGTACATCGGCAGCAAGCAGAACCACCGCGACACCCTGCGTTCGCTCGGGCTCAAGCGCCTGAACGACGTGGTTGTCAAGGAGGACCGTCCCGAGTTCCGCGGCATGGCTCACACCGTCCGCCACCTCGTGACGGTTGAGGAGGTCGACTGACATGGCGGAGAACAACCCGCTGAAGGCCCACGACCTCCGGCCTGCCCCGGGCGCCAAGACCGCCAAGACCCGTGTGGGTCGTGGTGAGGCGTCCAAGGGTAAGACCGCTGGTCGTGGCACCAAGGGCACGAAGGCCCGCTACCAGGTTCCGGAGCGCTTCGAGGGTGGCCAGATGCCCCTCCACATGCGTCTCCCGAAGCTCAAGGGCTTCAAGAACCCGTTCCGCACCGAGTACCAGGTCGTGAACCTGGACAAGCTCGCGACGCTCTACCCCGAGGGTGGAGAGGTCACCGTGGCCGACCTGGTCGCCAAGGGTGCGGTGCGCAACAACCACCTCGTCAAGGTCCTCGGACAGGGCGAGATCTCCGTGGCGCTGCAGGTTTCGGTTGACGCCGTCTCCGGCTCCGCCAAGGAGAAGATTGCCGCCGCCGGCGGCACCGTCACTGAGCTCGTCTGAGACAACTCGGACAACTCGATGGCTTGAACATCCGACCGGGGATGCCTCTTATTTGGGGCATCCCCGGTTGGTCGTTCCTAGGGAGGCATGGTCGCCGGTAAGGTGGCGTGCACTGTTGTTGTGGTAACCCCTGGGCGCATGTCCGGGAATCTTTGACTCTTTCGTATTTGTCGATCCTCAAGACCGTCACCTCTCGCTCTGCGCGGGGGTCGCAGGAGGCACCGTGCTCACCGCGTTCGCCCGGGCGTTCAAGACGCCCGACCTGCGCAAGAAGCTGCTCTTCACGCTCGGCATCATCGTGCTCTACCGGCTCGGGGCGCACATCCCGGTACCGGGAGTGAGCTACGAGAACGTCCAGACCTGTGTTGACCAGGCAAGCAAGGGCAACAACAGCCTCTTCGGCCTGGTGAACATGTTCAGCGGTGGTGCACTGCTGCAGATCACGATCTTCGCGCTCGGCATCATGCCGTACATCACGGCCAGCATCATCCTTCAGCTGCTGACCGTGGTCATTCCCCGACTCGAGGCGCTCAAGAAGGAGGGGCAGTCCGGCCAGGCCAAGATCACGCAGTACACGCGTTATCTGACCGTCGCGCTCGCCATCCTCCAGGGCACCGGCCTGGTGGCCACCGCCACCAGCGGCGCGCTGTTCAGCGGCTGCCCGGTCGCCGACCAGATCGTTCCGAACCACTCGATCTTCACGACCGTCGTCATGGTGATCACCATGACCGCGGGCACCGCTGCCGTCATGTGGCTCGGTGAGCTCATCACCGACCGCGGTATCGGCAACGGCATGTCGATCCTGATGTTCATCTCGATCGCTGCCAGCTTCCCCGGCTCCCTGTGGGCCATCAAGCAGAGCGGCAAGCTGGCGGACGGCTGGATCGAGTTCAGCACCGTCATCCTGGTCGGCTTCGTCATGGTGGCCCTCGTGGTCTTCGTCGAGCAGGCCCAGCGCCGTATCCCGGTGCAGTACGCGAAGCGCATGATCGGCCGCAGGTCGTACGGCGGTACGTCCACGTACATCCCGCTGAAGGTGAATCAGGCGGGTGTGATTCCCGTCATCTTCGCTTCTTCGCTGCTCTACATTCCGGCCCTGATCGTCCAGTTCTCCAACTCCACTGCGGGCTGGGCCACATGGATCAAGGACAACTTCGTCAAGGGCGACCACCCGTACTACATCACGACGTACTTCCTGTTGATCGTCTTCTTCGCCTTCTTCTATGTGGCGATTTCGTTCAACCCCGAGGAAGTCGCCGACAACATGAAGAAGTATGGTGGGTTCATCCCGGGTATCCGGGCTGGTCGACCTACTGCCGAGTACCTGAGCTACGTGCTCAACAGGATCACTTGGCCGGGCTCGCTGTACCTGGGTCTGATCGCTCTCGTGCCGACGATGGCGTTGGCAGGCTTCGGTGGCGCTAACCAGAACTTCCCGTTCGGCGGGACGAGCATCCTCATCATCGTGGGTGTGGGTCTGGAGACCGTGAAGCAGATTGAGAGTCAGCTCCAGCAGCGCAATTACGAAGGGTTCCTCCGCTGATGCGAATCGTCCTCGTCGGGCCGCCCGGTGCCGGCAAGGGAACGCAGGCTGCGTACCTTGCCAAGAACCTGTCGATTCCGCACATCTCCACGGGCGATCTCTTCCGCGCCAACATCAGCCAGGGCACTGACCTTGGCAAGCGGGCCCGCGGCTACATGGACGCGGGGCAGCTGGTGCCGGACGAGGTCACCATTGCGATGGCCAAGGACCGCATGTCCCAGCCGGACGCCGTGAACGGCTTCCTGCTCGACGGCTTCCCGCGCAACGTGGGCCAGGCCGAGGCGCTCGACGAGATGCTCAAGAGCGAGGGCGTGACGTTGGACGCGGTTCTCGACCTGGAGGTCCCCGAGGACGAGGTCGTCATGCGCATCGCGGGCCGGCGTATCTGCCGCAACGACAGCGCGCACGTCTTCCACGTGACGTACAACCCGCCGAAGACCGAGGGTGTCTGCGACACCTGCGGCGGCGAGCTGTACCAGCGCGACGACGACACCGAGGACACGGTCCGGACCCGGCTCGAGGTCTACCACACCCAGACCGAGCCGATCATCGACTACTACCGGGCCCAGGGCCTGGTGGTGACGATCTCGGCGCTCGGCAAGGTCGAGGACGTGACCAAGCGGTCGATGGAAGCCCTCAAGAAGGTCCGCGAGGACTGAGGAACACCCGTAACACCTGTACAGACGGCCGCGGCGTCCTTGGGCGCCGCGGCCGACTGTTTGCGCCGTATCGTGGAGTACGCCGCACACCCGTTCCCGTTCGATGCAGAAAGGCGCCGCGCAATGGTGCAGATCAAGACCCCCGAGCAGATCGCGAAGATGCGTGAGGCGGGGCTGGTGGTCGCTGCCATTCACGCCGCCACCCGCGAGGCAGCGGTGCCCGGCGCCACCACTCACGACCTGGACCAGGTCGCACGCAAGGTGATCGCCGACCACGGTGCGAAGTCGAACTTCCTCGGGTACGGCGGGTTCCCCGCGACCATCTGCGCCTCGGTCAACGAGGTCGTCGTGCACGGCATCCCGGACGAGAAGACGGTCCTCAAGGACGGCGACATCATCTCCATCGACGCCGGCGCGATCGTGGACGGCTGGCACGGCGACGCGGCGTACACGGCGTTCGTCGGCACCGGTCACGCCCCGGAGCTCATCGAGCTGTCCCGGGTGACCGAGGAGTCCATGTGGGCCGGGATCGCGGCGATGAAGGTGAACAACCGCCTCGTCGACATCTCGAAGGCGATCGAGTCCTACATCCGCCGCCAGCCGCGTCCGGCCACCGGCAAGTACGGGATCATCGAGGACTACGGCGGCCACGGCATCGGTACCGAGATGCACATGGACCCGCACCTGCTGAACTACGTCGCGCGCAAGCGCGGCAAGGGGATCAAGCTGGTTCCCGGCGTCTGCCTGGCCATCGAGCCGATGGTCTCGCTCGGCACGCCGCGGACCGAGGTGCTCGAGGACAACTGGACGGTCATCACGACCGACGGCACCTGGTCCTCGCACTGGGAGCACTCGATCGCCCTGACCGAGCAGGGCCCCCTGGTCCTGACGGCCCCCGACTGCGGCCGCGCGAAGCTGGCGGAGTACGGGATCCAGGCCGCTCCGGACCCGCTGGGCTGAGGCCCCCACCCGCTGAGAACGCGCCCCCGATCGGGTCTAAGGATCTCCTCCGGTGGGCAAACTTGACGGATTCGTCTTTTGGGGTCCGCTGACGTAGACTGACTCGTCGGCTCTTGTGCATCCGTGTGTCCGCATATGGAGCAGAGAGTCGATCAAGGTAGCCGATTCGAAAGGCGAAGCGTGGCCAAGAAGCAAGGTGCCATCGAAATTGAGGGCACCGTGATCGAGTCCCTCCCGAACGCCATGTTCAAGGTGGAACTCCAGAACGGTCACAAGGTCCTCGCGCACATCAGCGGCAAGATGCGGATGCACTACATCCGTATCCTTCCGGATGACCGGGTCGTGGTGGAGCTCTCTCCGTACGACCTGACGCGTGGCCGGATCGTCTACCGATACAAGTAGATCTTGCCCACGCCCTGCTGCGGCGGGGTGATGGCACTGACCCGGAGAACCTGACATCCCATGAAGGTCAAGCCGAGCGTCAAGAAGATCTGCGACAAGTGCAAGGTGATCCGCCGTCACGGTCGGGTCATGGTCATCTGCGACAACCTGCGCCACAAGCAGCGCCAGGGCTGACGCACGACCCCCTGCATCTCGCAGCACTTCGCGCGACGCACGTAATACGTACATACGCAGTGCCCGTCCAAGCTTCGGCTGACGACACCTCCGGCGGGGGCCGGGGACCCGGACGTACCACCGCTTCCGTTTCGGGAGCGGTCGGCGGCCGGGAGTGGTATTGCGGAAGACCCCCGAAATAACAACTGGAGCCATTCAATGGCACGCGTTTCAGGTGTTGACATCCCGCGCGAAAAGCGCGTGGAGGTTGCCCTCACCTACGTCTTCGGTATCGGGCGCACCCGGTCCAAGGAGATCCTCGCCACCACGGGTGTGAACCCGAACACGCGCGTTCGCGACCTGGCCGAAGAGGACCTGGTCAAGATCCGCGAGTACGTGGACGCCAACCTCCGCACCGAGGGTGACCTCCGTCGCGAGATTCAGGCCGACATCCGCCGCAAGGTCGAGATCGGCTGCTACCAGGGTCTGCGCCACCGCCGCGGCCTGCCGGTCCACGGCCAGCGCACCAGCACGAACGCTCGTACCCGCAAGGGTCCGCGTCGCGCGATCGCCGGTAAGAAGAAGCCGGGCAAGAAGTAGTCCTCAGCGGACGCACTGCGGCAGTCCGGATCCCCGGGCCGTCGCAGCATCCAGCGGTCTTCGCTGTAGGACCGATCACCTCCCCTCTCCATCTGGAGTAAAGACATGCCCCCCAAGGGACGTCAGGGCGCAGCCAAGAAGGTGCGTCGCAAGGAAAAGAAGAACGTTGCTCACGGCCACGCGCACATCAAGAGCACGTTCAACAACACGATCGTTTCGATCACGGACCCCTCGGGCAACGTGATCTCCTGGGCCTCTGCCGGCCACGTCGGCTTCAAGGGCTCGCGCAAGTCCACCCCCTTCGCCGCGCAGATGGCCGCCGAGTCGGCCGCCCGCCGCGCGCAGGAGCACGGCATGCGCAAGGTTGACGTTTTCGTCAAGGGTCCCGGCTCCGGCCGCGAGACCGCGATCCGCTCCCTCCAGGCCACTGGCCTCGAGGTCGGTTCGATCCAGGACGTCACCCCCACTCCGCACAACGGATGCCGGCCGCCCAAGCGCCGTCGCGTCTGACGCACTGAAGCAACGGAGACAACTGGAAAATGGCGCGATACACCGGGGCCGACTGCAAGCGTTGCCGTCGGGAGAAGCAGAAGCTGTTCCTTAAGGGCAGCAAGTGCGAGAGCGCGAAGTGCCCGATCGAGATCCGTCCTTACCCCCCGGGTGAGCACGGACGCGGGCGCACCAAGGACAGCGAGTACCTTCTTCAGCTTCGTGAGAAGCAGAAGTGCTCGCGGATCTACGGTGTCCTTGAGAAGCAGTTCGTGAACTACTACAAGGAAGCGAACCAGAAGACCGGCAAGACCGGTGAGAACCTTCTGCGCATCCTTGAGACCCGCCTCGACAACGTGATCTACCGGGCCGGTTTTGCCAAGTCCAGGGACCACGCCCGTCAGCTGGTGCGTCACGGACACATCGCCGTGAACGGCACGAAGACCGACATTCCGTCGGCCCGCGTCGCCGTGAACGACGTCATCGAGGTCCGCCAGAAGTCCAAGGCCCTGACCCCCTTCCAGGTGGCCCAGGCCGAGGCCGGCGAGCGCACCGTCCCGGCATGGCTCGAAGCCGTGCCGTCGACGCTGCGGATCCTCGTGCACTCCCTGCCCGAGCGCCAGGTGATCGACACCCAGGTGCAGGAGCAGCTGATCGTCGAGCTCTACTCCAAGTAGGAGAGCTCGCGGGTTCGGGCGGTACGGCTCTTTCGGGTCGTGCCGCCCGTACCCTTGTCAGTATCTGGGGGCGTCAAATAGTGGGCGCCCACGACTGAAGGACCACAGCATGCTTATCGCTCAGCGTCCGTCGCTGACCGAAGAGGTCGTCGACGAGTTCCGCTCCCGGTTCGTGATCGAGCCGCTGGAGCCGGGCTTCGGCTACACCCTCGGTAACTCTCTCCGCCGCACGCTCCTCTCCTCGATCCCCGGCGCTGCTGTCACCAGCATCCGGATCGACGGGGTCCTGCACGAGTTCACCACCGTGCCGGGCGTCAAGGAGGACGTCACCGACCTCATCCTCAACATCAAGCAGCTGGTCGTCTCCTCGGAGCACGACGAGCCGGTCGTGATGTACCTGCGCAAGCAGGGTCCCGGCCTGGTCACCGCTGCTGACATCGCCCCGCCGGCCGGTGTCGAGGTCCACAACCCGGACCTGGTCCTCGCCACTCTGAACGGCAAGGGCAAGCTGGAGATGGAGCTGACCGTCGAGCGCGGTCGCGGCTACGTCTCCGCCGTCCAGAACAAGCAGGCGGGCCAGGAGATCGGCCGTATCCCGGTCGACTCCATCTACTCGCCGGTGCTCAAGGTCACGTACAAGGTCGAGGCGACCCGTGTCGAGCAGCGCACCGACTTCGACAAGCTGATCGTCGACGTCGAGACCAAGCAGGCCATGCGTCCGCGTGACGCCATGGCGTCGGCCGGTAAGACCCTGGTCGAGCTGTTCGGTCTGGCCCGCGAGCTCAACATCGACGCCGAGGGCATCGACATGGGTCCGTCGCCGACGGACGCCGCGCTCGCCGCCGATCTGGCGCTGCCGATCGAGGAGCTTGAGCTCACGGTCCGTTCGTACAACTGCCTCAAGCGTGAGGGCATCCACTCCGTGGGTGAGCTCGTGGCGCGCTCGGAGGCCGACCTGCTCGACATCCGCAACTTCGGTGCGAAGTCGATCGACGAGGTCAAGGCGAAGCTGGCCGGTATGGGCCTGGCGCTCAAGGACAGCCCGCCCGGATTCGACCCGACCGCTGCCGCCGACGCCTTCGGCGCCGACGACGACGCGGACGCGGGCTTCGTCGAGACCGAGCAGTACTAGTACACCTCCGGCTGGGGTGCCTGGGTTTCCGGGCACCCCGGACCGGATGAGGGCTTGGCCTCAATCTCCCCCAAAGCCTGAAGGGCATGGGGGGACCCCCTCGACGGGCTTGATTTCGGCCGATGACTGATCTCATCGGCCGGGATGGTGTCCGGATGGCCCATGATCTTCCGTGGAGCGGCCGCTTCACGGGAACTGACACCGGTACCTGATACGGCCGGTGCAGCACACAAGGAGAAACACCATGCCGCGTCCCGCAAAGGGTGCCCGTCTGGGCGGCAGCGCCGCGCACGAGCGTCTGCTTCTCGCGAACCTCGCGAAGTCGCTGTTCGAGCACGGCCGCATCACGACGACCGAGGCCAAGGCCCGCCGCCTGCGTCCGGTCGCCGAGCGTCTGATCACCAAGGCGAAGAAGGGCGACATCCACAACCGTCGCCTCGTTCTGCAGACGATCACGGACAAGAGCATCGTGCACACGCTCTTCACCGAGATCGCCCCGCGCTACGAGAACCGCCCCGGTGGTTACACGCGCATCACCAAGATCGGCAACCGTCGTGGCGACAACGCCCCGATGGCCGTCATCGAGCTGGTCGAGGCGCTGACCGTGGCGCAGCAGGCCACCGGTGAGGCCGAGGCCGCGACGAAGCGTGCGGTCAAGGAGGACTCCCTCAAGAAGGACGAGTCCGCCGAGGTCGTCGAGGACGCCAAGCCGGCCGAGGCCGACGCGGAGTCCAAGGACGCCTGAGCGTTCTGAGACCACTGGACGGGCCCGCATCACCCTTCGGGGAGGTGCGGGCCCGTTCCGTACGTTCAGGCTTGAGAGGATCGTTGAGTGAGTGACGAAGTAGAGCCCGGTTTCGTACGGGTGCGGCTGGACCTGGCGTACGACGGCAAGGACTTCTCCGGCTGGGCGAAGCAGACGGCGCGGCGCACGGTGCAGGGGGAGATCGAGGACGCGCTGCGTACCGTGACGCGGTCCGAGCGGACGTACGACCTGACGGTCGCCGGGCGCACCGATGCCGGGGTGCATGCCCGCGGCCAGGTCGCGCATGTCGATCTGCCGGACGAGGTGTGGGCCGAGCACGGTGCGCTGCTGCTGCGTCGGATGGCCGGCCGGATGGCCCCCGACGTACGGATCTGGCGGGTGGCCGAGGCTCCGGCGGGGTTCAACGCGCGTTTCTCGGCGCTGTGGCGGCGGTACGCGTACCGGATCTCGGACCGGCCCGGCGGCGCGGATCCCCTGACGCGCGGACATGTGCTCTGGCACGACCGGCCGTTGGACGTGGATGCGATGAACGCGGCCGCGGCCAGGATGGTCGGGGAGCACGATTTCGCCGCGTACTGCAGGAAGCGCGAGGGTGCGACGACCATCCGTACGCTGCAGAAGCTGAGTTGGGTACGGGACGAGGCGTCCGGAGTCATCACGGGGACCGTGCAGGCCGATGCCTTCTGCCACAACATGGTGCGCGCGCTGGTCGGCGCCATGCTGTTCGTGGGTGACGGACGCCGCCCCGACCCGTGGCCGGCCCAGGTGCTGGCGGTGGGGGTGCGGGACCCGGGGGTGCACGTGGTGCGGCCGCACGGACTGACGCTGGAGGAAGTCGCCTACCCGGCCGACGAGTTGCTCGCCGCGCGCAACAAGGCGGCACGCAACATGCGGACGCTGCCGGGGGGCGGCTGCTGCTGAGTGGCGGGCCGTCCGCTGCCTCCGGACCTTCTCGATGCGTGCGCCGCCGCCGTTCCTCGGCCCTGCCGGTGACGTTCCGGTGCTGCGACGCGTCCGAGCGAGGCCGGGACGCGCCCGATGAGGGTGCCGGCCGTCCCGAGGAGGCGGGGCTGGTCGGCGAAGCCCGCGGCGGCCGCCACCGACTCCTGCGGTCGTGTCAGCTGGTGGGCGCAGTCGCCGCCGCCGAGGCCTGGACCTCGCCGCGGTGGCGGATCTGACGGAACGTGAAGTCCGTCAGGTCGTCGCCGACCGCGTAGACGTTCTTGTCGGCCGTGGTGACGTTCTTGCCGTTGGTGAAGCCCCCGACGGTGAAGTAGGCGTAGCGCCCGTACGAGTTGGCGGTGCGGCGGCAGATGGAACCGCCGCGGCAGAACGTCGGCACGCCCACGCCGCTCAGCGACGCCAGACCGCCGGACGCCTGTTGCGCCGCCTTCTTGGCCTGCGCCTCCGTCTCGAAGACCGCGACGCCGACGGTGACGGCGATCCCCTCCTTGCTGTACGTGGCGCGGATGACCTCGTCGCAGCCGTTGTTCGTGAGGATCGAGCCGAGCGCGCCCTGGGTGGTCGCGGCGCAGTTCGTCGTGCGGTGCGTGGCGCCCTTGGCGTACACGCGGTCGCCCATCGTCAGCTTCCTGCCGGGGTAGAAGGAGTCGATGGAGATCGGCGCCCTGTCCTTCTTCACATCGGATATGTAGTCCTTCGGGTCCGGCGGGGGCGGAGGTGCCACCGTGGAGAAGGACGGCTCGGGCTCCGCCGAGTCGGTCGGCAGATCGGCGGGTCCCGGCAACTGGCTCGCGTTCTTGCCCGAGCCGGTGGAGCCGCCGTTGTTGTTGGTCGAGATGACGGCGGTGGCGACGATCGCCGCTATCGCGGCGGTGGCGAGGGCGCCGCCGCCGATCATCAGCCATTTCTTGCGACGGCTCCGCGCGGCGGATTCATCGGCCAGTGCTGCCCAGTCCGGAGTGCGATTGCCTCCGGGCCCCCAGGAGGGCCCCCCTTGCCCAAAGCTCATGCGGCGAATCCTAGTGCCCCTCCCGGCAAGCTTTGCCCCGTCGCGTCGTCCGGTGCGCACGCTCGCCGCGTTGGCCAAAAGCCCTGGTAGCTCCGTCCCCAAGCTCTCAGCTTCGTTCGAGCAGGGGAGACCCCACCCAAGGACTTCCGGCCGCCTTGCGATCGCACGCACCGGACGACGCTCCTTACGGGGCAAACATTGCCGGTCACGGCACTAGAGGAGGCATAAACCGGTTGGGCCGGGGCTTCGCGGGCCGTGACAATGCTGTGCATGGGACATCTTGAAGCAGGCCACCTGGAGTACTACCTACCGGACGGGCGGGTGCTGCTCGGCGATGCTTCGTTCCGGGTCGCGGACGGGGCCGTGGTCGCCCTCGTGGGGGCGAACGGCGCCGGGAAGACGACGCTGCTGCGGCTGCTGTCCGGGGAGCTCCAGCCGCACGGCGGCACGGTGTCGGTGAGCGGCGGACTCGGCGTGATGCCGCAGTTCGTGGGCTCGGTGCGGGACGAACGTACGGTCCGCGACCTCCTCGTCTCCGTCGCCCAGCCGCGCATCCGGGAGGCGGCGCAGGCCGTCGACAAGGCCGAGGAGCTGATCCTCACCGTCGACGACGAGGCCGCGCAGATGGCGTACGCGCAGGCCCTCAGCGACTGGGCGGAGGCCCGCGGGTACGAGGCCGAGACCGTCTGGGACATGTGCACCATGGCCGCGCTCGGTGTCCCGTACGAGAAGGCGCAGTGGCGCGAGGTCCGCACGCTCAGTGGTGGTGAGCAGAAGCGGCTCGTGCTCGAAGCGCTGCTGCGCGGGCCCGACGAGGTGCTGCTGCTCGACGAGCCGGACAACTATCTCGACGTGCCGGGCAAGCGGTGGCTGGAGGGGAAGCTCAAGGAGACCCGTAAGACGGTCCTCTTCGTCTCGCACGACCGGGAGCTGCTGTCCCGGGCCGCGGAGAAGATCGTCAGCGTGGAGCCCGGTCCGGCGGGCAGCGACGTGTGGGTACACGGTGGCGGTTTCGACACGTACCACGAGGCCCGCAAGGACCGGTTCGCCCGGTTCGAGGAACTGAAGCGACGCTGGGACGAGAAGCACGCTCAGCTGAAAAAACTGGTGCTCAGCCTTCGGCAGGCGGCGTCCGTCAGCCACGAGCTGGCCTCGCGCTACCAGGCGGCGCAGACCCGGCTGCGGAAGTTCGAGGAGGCCGGGCCCCCGCCGGAGCCGCCGCGCGAGCAGGACATCAAGATGCGGCTGCGCGGCGGCCGGACCGGGGTGCGGGCGGTGACCTGCAAGGGGCTGGAGCTGACCGGGCTGATGAAGCCGTTCGACCTGGAGATCTTCTACGGCGAACGGGTGGCCGTCCTCGGCTCGAACGGCTCGGGCAAGTCGCACTTCCTGCGGCTGCTGGCCGGGGAACCGGTCGCGCACACGGGGGAGTGGAAGCTCGGTGCGCGGGTCGTGCCCGGGCACTTCGCTCAGACGCACGCCCATCCGGAGCTGATGGGGCACGCGCTCGTCGAGATCCTGTGGACGGAGCACGCGAAGGACCGGGGCGGGGCGATGTCCGTACTGCGCCGGTACGAACTGGAGCGGCAGGGCGACCAGCCCTTCGAGAAGCTGTCCGGCGGGCAGCAGGCACGGTTCCAGATCCTGCTGCTGGAGCTGGCGGGAACCACGGCGCTGCTGCTGGACGAGCCGACGGACAACCTGGACCTGGAGTCGGCGGAGGCGCTGCAGGACGGGCTCGAGGTGTACGACGGGACCGTGCTGGCCGTCACGCACGACCGGTGGTTCGCGAAGTCCTTCGACCGGTACCTGGTGTTCGGGTCGGACGGGGTGGTGCGGGAGACCGTGGAGCCGGTCTGGGACGAGCGCAGGGTCGAGCGGGAACGGTAGGGCCGGCGCGTTTTGACCCGTCCCGGGCGGTGCGGGTACTGTCGGGGGTTGTTATACGTATCGGCTTCGTCGTTCTCACGCGAAGAGCCCTTACGTAGGTTCTCTGGAGCAGTTACCAGTGGCTCGCATACGGGCAGCGTTCCCGGCATTGTGGGCCCCAGCTGCATGATCGCTTCAGGGGTGCCATGTGTCTGGACCTCATCCACTGAAGAAGCGAAGGCTACGAAGTGCGTACGTACAGCCCCAAGCCCGGCGATGTGACGCGCCAGTGGCACATCATTGACGCGCAGGACATCGTCCTGGGTCGTCTGGCCACCACGGCTGCGAACCTCCTCCGAGGCAAGCACAAGGCGATTTACGCCCCCCACATGGACATGGGCGACTTCGTCATCATCATCAACGCCGACAAGGTTCACCTGTCCGGCAACAAGAAGACCCAGAAGATGGCGTACCGCCACTCCGGGTTCCCGGGTGGTCTGCGCTCCGTGCGTTACGACGAGCTCCTCTCCAAGAACCCGGAGAAGGCTGTCGAGAAGGCCATCAAGGGCATGATCCCCAAGAACACCCTGGGCCGTCAGATGCTCTCGAAGCTCAAGGTCTACGCGGGCGACCAGCACCCGCACGCTGCGCAGCAGCCGGTCCCGTTCGAGATCACCCAGGTCGCGCAGTAGTTCCGGCCTCCCCCTAAGACGTAAAGAAAGATCTGAGGAGAATCGTGGCCGAGACCACTGTTGAGAACCCCATCGAGGGCACCGAGGGCGAAGAGGTCTACGCCGAGGTGACCACCTTCGAATCGGAGGTTCCCGTCGAGGGCGAGTACACCAGCGAGTCGCTGGCGTCCCGCTTCGGCGAGCCGCAGCCTGCCGCCGGCCTTGGCCGTCGCAAGAACGCCATTGCCCGCGTCCGGATCGTTCCGGGCACCGGCAAGTGGAAGATCAACGGTCGCACCCTTGAGGACTACTTCCCCAACAAGGTGCACCAGCAGGAAGTCAACGAGCCCTTCAAGGTGCTCGAGCTCGACAACCGCTACGACGTCATCGCCCGCATCGCGGGTGGCGGCGTCTCGGGTCAGGCCGGTGCCCTGCGCCTCGGTGTCGCCCGTGCGCTGAACGAGGCGGACGTGGACAACAACCGCGCCCCGCTGAAGAAGGCCGGCTTCCTCTCCCGCGACGACCGTGCGGTCGAGCGCAAGAAGGCCGGTCTCAAGAAGGCCCGTAAGGCTCCGCAGTACAGCAAGCGCTAATCCGCCTGCTCACCTGCTGTACACGTTCGCCCCGGAGGCACTCCTGTGCCCCCGGGGCGTTCGTTTATTGGCACCCACAGGCGTATAACGGCATCAGACGTTCATAGGCCCTCCATGCTTGGCATGGCTCTTTGTTGCCTTGCGTCGTTCTGGGTCATGCCTGTCATGACGTGTTTTGTTTTCGCAGTTCGGTTTCGGAGCATCTTCGGAGGACATCAGTGGGACGACTCTTCGGCACGGACGGTGTGCGCGGCGTCGCCAATGCGGACCTGACGGCCGAGCTCGCGCTCGGTCTGTCGGTCGCTGCGGCGCATGTGCTCGCCGAGACGGGCACCCTTGAGGGGCATCGGCCGACCGCAGTGGTGGGCCGTGACCCGCGCGCGTCCGGAGAGTTCCTGGAGGCTGCCGTGGTGGCCGGTCTGGCGAGCGCGGGCGTGGACGTCCTGCGCGTCGGTGTGCTGCCCACCCCCGCGGTGGCGTACCTCACCGGCGCGCTGGGCGCCGACCTCGGCGTGATGCTCTCCGCCAGTCACAACGCCATGCCGGACAACGGTGTCAAGTTCTTCGCCCGCGGTGGTCACAAGCTCGCCGACGAGCTGGAGGACCGGATCGAGACGCTCTACGAGCAGCACCGCACCGGTGAGCCGTGGGCGCGTCCGACCGGTGCCGGCGTGGGACGGGTCACGGATTACACCGAGGGCTTCGACCGGTACGTGGCCCACCTCGTCGCGGTCCTGCCGAACCGGCTCGACGGGCTGAAGGTCGTCCTCGACGAGGCGCACGGCGCGGCCGCCCGGGTCTCGCCCGAGGCATTCGCCCGGGCCGGCGCCGAGGTCATCACCATCGGGGCCGATCCGAACGGCCTGAACATCAACGACGGCTGCGGCTCCACCCACCTGGAGCTGCTGAAGACCGCCGTCGTCGAGCACGGCGCCGACTTCGGTGTCGCGCACGACGGCGACGCCGACCGCTGCCTCGCCGTGGACGCCTCGGGCGAGGAGGTCGACGGCGACCAGATCCTGGCCGTGCTGGCCCTCGCCATGCGCGAGGCCGGGCAGCTGCGCAAGGACACCGTGGTCGGCACGGTCATGTCCAACCTCGGCTTCAAGATCGCCATGGAGCGGGAGGGCATCCACCTCGTCCAGACCGCCGTCGGTGACCGATACGTCCTCGAGTCGATGAAGGCGGAGGGCTACGCGCTGGGCGGCGAGCAGTCCGGCCATGTCATCGTCCTCGACCACGCCACGACCGGTGACGGCACACTGACCGGCCTGATGCTGGCGGCCCGGGTCGTCGCCACCGGCCGTACGCTCGCCGACCTGGCCGGTGTCATGCAGCGGCTCCCGCAGATCCTGGTCAATGTCCGGGACGTCGACAAGTCCCGGGTCGACACCTCTCCGGAGCTGGCCGCCGCGGTCGAGGATGCCGAGCGCGAGCTGGGCGACACCGGGCGCGTACTGCTGCGCCAGTCGGGCACCGAGCCGCTGGTGCGGGTCATGGTCGAGGCGGCCGACATCGAGCAGGCACGGTCGGTGGCCGGGCGGCTGGCCGACGTGGTGAAGTCCGCCCTGGGGTGACCTCGGAAAGCCGTACGGGGTTTCGCCGTACGAGGGTGAGGTGCCGCCCGGTGTTCCTCCTGGAGGGGCGCCGGGCGGCGCCGTGTGCGGCCGCTGCCGGACGACAGCCGAAAGGACCGTCGCCGGCTCCGGGCCGTCGCGTCAGGCAGCCCGGATCCGACGCCGGTGTATTGCCCACAGCGCCTTGAGGACCAGCAGTGTCAGCGTGCCCGCGAGCACGATCCCGCCGAGGTTCGCCATCAGCTGGCCCACCGAACCCCACGTCTGGGAAAGGTCCTGGTAGCTGAAGGCCACCGCCGCATTGGCGGCCGCGGGCACTGTCGTCACCGAGATCGCGACGCCGATCAGCGCACCCGACTTCGCCGAGGTGAGGGAGAGCGTCCCGCCGATACCCGCCAGGAACGCCACCACGAACGACATCCAGTCCGGCTGCCAGATGAACGCCGTATTGGGCCGCTTCGCCTCGATCATCGCCTCCGTGAACAGCCCGAGGCTGTTCATCATCCAGGCGAATCCGGCCGTCAGCACCATCGCTACGGCGAAACCGCCGACCAGCGCCCACAGCGACCGCCACACCAGCCGCGGGGCGCGCTGCACCAGCGCCGTGGAAATGCCGGCCAGTGGCCCGAACTCCGGGCCCACCGCCATGGCGCCCACGATCAGGATCGCGTTGTCCAGCATCACACCGCAGGCCGCGAGCATCGTGGCGATCGCGAGGAACGCCAGGTAGGTGACGCTGAGCGTCGACTCCTCGTGGGTCGCGTCCGCCAGCTCCTCCCACAGCACCGCGTCCGCGCCCTCGCCCGGCGCCTCCTCCTCGGCCCGGTCGGCATGCGCGGAGAGCGTCAGGTCCGTTTCCTCGACGCTGATCGAGCCGGACTCGTCGATGCCGAGCTCGCGCAGTGATGCGATCAGCTCGTCGCCCGCCTCGCGCGCCACGTCGCACGTCACGAGATCGCCCGCGGGGTCGAGGGCGACACCGGGCATGACCACCAGATGCGTGGCGCCGACGGTGCGCTGCACGACGTGCACCACCTCGTCCGTGCGGCCGTGAGGGACGATCAGGCGCAGATGCAGCACGCGGATACTCCCGGGGAGGCTCGGGGGACTCAGAGTTTGCGCAGCGAAAGACGCTGGACCTTGTGGTCCGGGCCCTTGCGCAGCACCAGAGTGGCACGGCCGCGTGTGGGTGCCACATTTTCCAGCAGATTGGGCTTGTTGATGGTCCGCCACATGGTGCGGGCGTACTCCATGGCCTCCTCCTCGGAGACCTGGGTGTACGTGCGGAAGTACGAGAACGGGTTCTGGAAGGCCGTCTCGCGCAGCTCGCGGAAGCGGTTGAGGTACCAGGTCTCGATGTCCTCGGCCCGCGCGTCCACGTACACACTGAAGTCGAAGTAGTCGGCGAGCCCGACCCTGGTGCGGCCGTCCTTGCCGGGGAGCGCGGGCTGCAGCACGTTGAGGCCCTCGACGATCAGGATGTCGGGGCGGCGTACGGTGAGCCGCTCGCCCGGCACGATGTCGTAGATCAGGTGCGAGTAGACGGGCGCCGTCACCTCGTCCTTGCCGGCCTTGATGTCGGCGACGAAACGGGTCAGGGCGCGCCGGTCGTACGACTCGGGGAACCCCTTGCGCGACGTCAGCCCGCGCGCCCGGAGCTCCTTCATCGGCAGCAGGAACCCGTCCGTGGTCACCAGCTCGACCCGCGGGTGCTCGGGCCAGCGGGCCAGCAGCGCCTGGAGGATACGGGCGGTGGTCGACTTGCCGACCGCGACACTGCCGGCGACCCCGATGACGAACGGGGTGCCCCGCTGCTCGCCGTGGCCGTTGCCCGCGTCCCCGAGGAAGGTGTTGAGGGCGCCGCGCAGGCCGGAGGTGGCCTGGACGTAGAGGTTGAGGAGGCGGGAGAGCGGCAGGTAGACGTCCCGTACCTCGTCGAGGTCGATGACGTCCCCGAGCCCGCGCAGCTGCTCCACCTCGTCGGCGGTCAGCGGCAGCGGCGTCTTGTCGCGCAGGGCGCTCCACTCGGCGCGCGACAGATCGACGTACGGCGTCGAAGCGTGCTCGACGCGTCGCTGGGAGCTCCGTGGCGGCGAAGTGATCACGGGTTCATTGTCGCGGGAGTTTTGACGCAGTGGGGGGTGGAGTCGGTCACGTGGAACGGACTGCGGGCCGGTGTCCGCACCCCTGTAGCGGACACCGGCCCGTTTCGTACCACCCTGCCGGTCAGGGCTTCTGGCCCTTGGCGTCGACGACGGCGGCCCTGATCCGCGCCTCGCTGGTGAGGACCTCCCCGGCCTTGTACTTCTCGGTCGGGACCTTCATCCCGGCGGGAGCCTTCATCTCGTAGTCCTCGGCGGCCACGAAGCGCATGCCCGCGTAGCTGTAGTCGCGGGGACTGATGAGGATCTCGCGCTGGTCGTGCGAGCCGTCCTCCTTCCGGGTGATGGCAATGGCATCGCGCCCGGCGGCGTCCTTCACGAGATGCCCGGTGACCTTCACCCCCGGGACGGTGGCCAGCGCACGGTAGATCCGGGCGAGGGCGTCCGGGGCGATCGGGTACGCCTCGACCATCAGACCCATGGCGCGGAAGCTGTGCTGGGCCTCGGCCTCGGGAGGGCTCTCGGCGGTGTGACCCGTCGGATAGAACGAGCGGACCTTCGCCAGCAGACGCGCCGGATCGTCGGGCAGCTCATCGGCGGCACGGTAGACCTGGCGGGCCGTGCGGTAGTCGCTGTCCTTGCCGTTCTTCGCCGCCGCGGAGTTGTCGTACGGAACCCAGGAATCCGGGTCGTACGAGAACCGGCCCGCGGCGGCCGAGTCCGACCGGCCCGCGGCGGCCGAGTCCGCCTTGGGCTCCTGCTGGGCGATCTTCGTCCGGGTGTAGATCCATTGGTCGTCGCGCGGTTCCGGCGCGGCCTGCTGCTTCGCCAGCTCGTCGGCGGCCCGGTTCAGGACCTCGGCCGGGCTGTCCAGGGTCAGGGGGGCCGCCGCGGTGGCCCCGTGGGTGGGACCGTCCGCGCCGATCTGCGTGGTCAGCAGGGCGGCCGCGGTGATCGCCGCCGCGGCGCCGATCGACGCGATCCGCCAGTCGGCACGCAGCCGGCGGGTGCGCCGGCCGCCCGCAAGAGAGTCCGTCAGCCGCTGCCGGCCGGGGGCGAGCGCGGCACGGTCGGGGACGGGAGCATCTGCGCGCAGCTCGCGCAGCCGGGTCATTTCGTCCATGACGGGCTCAGCTCCATGACGTCGGATGTGAACGCGGGGTCGGTGTGCAGCGCCTCGCGGACCTTGCGGCGGGCGCGGTTGAGCCGGGACCGTACGGTGCCGAGCGGGATGCCCAGCGCCTGCGCGACCTCCTCGTATCCGAGGTCCGCCCAGGCGACGAGCAGCAGCACATGGCGGTCGCCGGGGGAGAGCGCGGCGAGCGCTCCGGCCAGCGGCACCTGGGCGGCGATCCGGTCGTCGGAGCGGTCGCTCCAGGACGCGGCGACCGTGTCCTGTCCGGTACGGGCCAGGGCGCGCAGGCTCCGCTCCTCGCTGCGCCGGTGCTTGCCGATGAGGTTGGCGGCGATGCCGTACAGCCAGGGCCGGGCGCCCCGGCGGGTGGTGTCGTAGCGGCGCCGGGAGCGGAACGCGATGAGGAACGTCTCCGCCGTGATGTCGTCGGCCGCGCCCTCCCCGAGCCGCCGGGCGGCGTACCGGTGGATGTCGGGCGCGTGGCGGTCGTAGAGCCCTGCGAAGATCTCCGGCTGCTCCAGTGACTGGGCGACGATCTCGGCGTCGTCGTCGGCTTCCGTGATGGGCTGTCCGGTCGGGGGTCCGGTCACAGGGGCTCCTCTGGGGGCTCGGTCGGTGAGCGTGTCACCCCTTGTTCCCCACAGGGCGCAGAAAGGTTCACGGGGCGGGGAGCAGAGGGCGCCGGCCGCCGGGCAGGCGCCCTCACCTCCCGTACGAGCCCCGTATCAGCTGCGGCGGCCGATCCGCAGCGACCTCAGCACGGACCGGGTCCGGCACTTCAGCCCGCCGCCTCCCGGCGAGGACGCCGGCCGGGGGACGGAGTCGGCGCCACGCCCGGCCACCAGGATGCGGCCGGTGGCGGAGTCCACCAGGCCGGCTGCGCCGACCCCGCCACCGGCGAGGCGGCCGGGGGTGCGCTCCAGCAGCGGGGCCAGCGCGCCCAGGGCCGCGCCGATCATGGCCTGGCCGCCGTCGGCCGCCGGGGTCGCCACCTCGGCGCGGTCCAGCACGGTCAGGTCCTCGTCGCAGAGCACCACCTGGGTGGTGGTGCCGCCGATGTCCACTCCGGCGAAGAGCGTACGGTCATGGGCGCTCACCCCTGGGCCTCCGTCCGGCCGGCCGCGAGGGTGGCCAGGCGTTCGGCTCTGCGGCCGCGCTGGATCACCGGGTCGGGCACCGGCAGACGATCATGGTGAAGATCGGCTCGGCGATCGGCACCGGCGTCATCGCCGACGGACGTCTCTACCGGGGCGCCACCGGCGCGGCCGGTGACATCACCCACATCCGGATCGACGGCGGCGCCGACATCCCCTGTTCCTGCGGCAACACCGGCTGCCTGGAAACCGTGGCGTCCGGCGCCGCCCTGGTCCGCATCCTGCGCAAGCGCGGGGCCGACGTCAGCAGTATCGAGGACGTGGCCCGGCTGGCCATCGACGCCGACCCGGAGGCCACCCGCGCGGTCCGCAGGGTCGGCGACTACCTCGGCCAAGTGCTCGCCGCCAACGTCAACTTCTTCAACCCGGACGCCGTCTATCTCGGCGGCATCCTCTCCACCCTGGAGCCGTTCGTCGCCGCCGTGCGCAGCCAGCTCTACGAGAGCTGCCACCCGCTGGTCACCGAACACCTCACCATCGAGCGGGCCAGCCTGGGCGCCGACGCCGGACTGGTCGGCGCCGGGCAGTTCGCCCTGCAGCGCGCCCTGGCCCTCGCGCTGGGCGAGGTCGTCGGCACCGACCCATTCCGCGCCCCGGCGCCCCGCCACGCCTGACACCCCATCCCCTACGAGGAGCCATGCCGCATTCCCGCACCGCCGCAGCCCGCCCGGTCATCGCCATCGCCGGGCTCGGCATCGAGTCGTCCACCTTCTCTCCCGCCCGCACCCAGGCCCCCGCCTTCCACCCCTCGCGGGGCGCCGAGGTGCTGGACCGCTACCCCTTCCTGACGCCCGGTGAGGAACTGCGCGAGGCAGCTGACTGGCACGGCGCCCTGGTCGGCAAGTCGCTGCCGGGCGGCACCGTCACCGCCGCCGCCTGGGCCGAGCTCACCGACGAGCTGATCGAGCGGCTCGCCGCGCTGCCCAAGCCGGACGGCCTCTGGTACGACATCCACGGCGCGATGACCGTGGAGGGCATCGACGACGCCGAGGCGGTGCTGCTGGAGCGCATCCGCGCCACCGTCGGCCCCGACGTGATCATCTCCACCTCGATGGACCTGCACGGCAACGTCTCCCGCGAGCTCGCCCACGGCAGCGACCTGATCACCTGTTACCGGATGGCCCCGCACGAGGACCACATGGAGACCAAGGAGCGGGCCGTCCGCAATCTGGTGGACCTGCTGGTCTCCGGCGCGCCCCGCCCGGTCAAGGCCTGGGTGCCGGTGCCGGTGCTGCTGGCCGGAGAGCAGACCTCCACCCGGATCGAGCCGGCCAGGAGCGTGTACGCGGCCGTGGACGAGGTCGAGGCCATGGACGGCGTGATCGACGCCGCGATATGGGTCGGCTACGCCTGGGCCGACGAACCGCGCAACCGCGCCGTGGTGGTGGTGACCGGCACCGACCGGGCCGCCGTTTCGGCCGGTTCCGAGCGCCTGGCCCAGGGCTTCTGGAAGGCCCGCGGCGACTTCGACTTCGTCGCCCCGACCGGCACCTTCGACGGCATCCTGGACGAGGCCCTGGCCTCCGACCAGCGGCGGTTCGCGGAGGTCCGGCGGTGGGCGCGGGAGCGGGCAGCGGACCCGGGGCCGCCGCTCGCAGCGGTTCGCGACGACTCCACCGACGAATGATCCCAGCCGCCCCGCGCCCCTTCTGCGACGATGCCAAGCGAGGGGAGGGCGACCACGAAAGGATCGTTATGTGTGGAATCGTCGGCTATGTCGGTGGGCAGTCCGCGCTTGATGTTGTCGTCGCTGGGCTGAAGCGCCTCGAATACCGCGGGTACGACTCCGCGGGTGTCGCCGTTCTCGCGGACGGCGGGCTGGCCTCCATGAAGAAGGCCGGCAAGCTCGTCAATCTGGAGAAGGCACTGGTCGAACAGCCTCTTCCGGCCGGGACCACCGCGATCGGGCACACCCGGTGGGCCACCCACGGCGGGCCCACCGATGCCAACGCCCACCCGCACCTCGACAACGCGGGCCGCGTCGCCGTCGTGCACAACGGAATCATCGAGAACTTCGCCGGGCTGCGCGCCGAACTCGCCGAGCGCGGGCATGATCTGGCGTCCGAGACCGACACCGAGGTCGTCGCCCATCTGCTCGCCGAGGCGTACTCGTCGACCGGTGACCCGGCAGAGGCGATGCGACAGGTCTGCCGGCAGCTCGAAGGGGCGTTCACCCTGGTCGCCGTGCATGCCGATGAGCCGGATGTGGTGGTGGGAGCCCGGCGGAACTCACCGCTCGTGGTCGGGGTGGGGGATGGCGAGGCGTTCCTGGCCTCCGACGTGGCCGCGTTCATCGCGCACACCCGGTCAGCGATCGAGCTGGGGCAGGATCAGGTCGTCGAGCTGCGCCGGGAGTCCGTCACGGTCACCGACTTCGACGGGGAGCCCGCCGAGGTCCGTAGGTACCACGTGGACTGGGACGCCTCCGCCGCCGAGAAGGACGGCTACGACTACTTCATGCTCAAGGAGATCGCCGAGCAGCCGAAGGCCGTGGCCGACACGCTCCTCGGGCGGATCGACCGCTCGGGCTCGCTCCACCTCGACGAGGTGCGCATCGCGCCGAGCGTGCTCCGGGAGGTCGACAAGGTCGTCGTCGTGGCCTGCGGGACCGCGTACCACGCCGGGATGATCGCCAAGTACGCCATCGAGCACTGGACCAGGCTGCCCTGCGAGACGGAGCTCGCCAGCGAGTTCCGGTACCGCGACCCGATCCTCGACCAGCGTACCCTCGTCATCGCGATCTCCCAGTCCGGCGAGACGATGGACACACTGATGGCGCTGCGGCACGCCCGTGAGCAGGGGGCGAAGGTCCTCGCCATCTGCAATACGAACGGATCGACCATTCCGCGTGAGTCCGACGCGGTGCTGTACACGCACGCCGGGCCGGAGGTCGCCGTCGCCTCGACCAAGGCGTTTCTGACGCAGCTCGTCGCCTGTTACCTCGTCGCCCTCTATCTCGGTCAGACCCGCGGTACGAAGTGGGGCGACGAGATC
Organism: Streptomyces sp. NPDC051020; assembly: GCF_040683105.1. Taxonomy (NCBI): domain Bacteria; kingdom Bacillati; phylum Actinomycetota; class Actinomycetes; order Kitasatosporales; family Streptomycetaceae; genus Streptomyces; species Streptomyces sp. NPDC051020. Next base: position 87,483 of record NZ_JBFBCG010000005.1, read on the forward strand.
CGGACCGTCGTCCGGCAGCTCTCCGAGGTCCCCGGGCAGGTCGAACGGGTCCTGGAGACCATGGAGCCGGTGCGCGCGCTGGCCCGTTCGCTCGCGCGCAAGAACACCGTCCTCTTCCTGGGGCGCCACGTCGGTTATCCGGTCGCCCTCGAAGGCGCGCTGAAGCTCAAGGAACTCGCCTACATGCACGCCGAGGGCTTCGCCGCCGGCGAGCTCAAGCACGGGCCGATCGCGCTGATCGAGGACGATCTGCCGGTCGTCGTGGTGGTGCCGTCGCCGCGCGGGCGTTCGGTGCTCCACGAAAAGATCGTGTCGAACATCCAGGAGATCCGGGCCCGCGGCGCCCGCACCATCGTCATCGCCGAGGAGGGCGACGAGGCGGTCGTTCCGTACGCCGACCATCTGATCTGGATCCCCGCTGCGCCTACGCTGCTTCAGCCGCTGGTGGCAACCGTGCCCTTGCAGGTCTTCGCCTGCGAACTGGCCACCGCCCGCGGCAACGAGGTGGACCAGCCGCGCAATCTGGCGAAGTCCGTGACCGTCGAGTGAGTCGAAGAATGAGTGAGTGAGCGCGTGATCATCGGGGTCGGGATCGATGTGGCGGAGATCGAGCGGTTCGGCGAGGCGCTGGAGCGCACGCCGCATCTGGCTCAGCGGCTCTTCCTGGAGCGGGAGTTGCTGCTGCCCAGCGGTGAGCGGCGCGGTATCGCCTCGCTGGCCGCCAGGTTCGCCGCCAAGGAAGCCGTCGCGAAGGCGCTCGGTGCGCCGGGCGGGCTGCTGTGGACGGACGCCGAGGTGTACGTCGAGGACAGCGGCCGGCCCCGGCTGCGGGTCCGCGGCAGCGTCGCCGCCTGCGCCGCCGAGCGGGGCGTACGGCACTGGCACGTCTCGCTGAGCCATGACGCGGGGGTGGCGTCGGCCGTGGTGATCGCGGAAGGTTGACCGTATGCGAACTGCGTACAGCGTGAAGACCGTACGGGCCGCCGAGCGTGCCCTGATGGCACGGCTGCCGGAGGGGGCCCTGATGCAGCGGGCCGCCGCGGGACTCGCCGTGGCCTGCGGCGATCTGCTGCGGCGCAATGGCCGCGTGTACGGGTCCCGGGTCGTCCTGCTCGTCGGCAGCGGCGACAACGGCGGCGACGCGCTGTACGCGGGCGCCCGGCTGGCCCGGCGCGGCGCGGGCGTCCGCGCTCTGCTGACCTCGCCGGGCCGCGCCCACGAGGGCGGGGTCGCGGCGCTCCGCGCGGCGGGCGGGCTGGCCCAGGACGCGGCGCAGGTGGTCACGGACCAGATCGGCCGCGTCGATCTGGTGGTCGACGGCATCACCGGCATCGGCGGGCGCGGCGGGCTGCGCCCGGACGCGGCCGCGCTGGTGCGCGCCTACGAGGCGACCGGGGCGCCGATCCTCGCCGTCGACCTGCCCAGCGGCATCGAGGCGGACACCGGGGAGGTGCTCGGCGACGCCGTGCGGGCCGATGCGACGGTCACCTTCGGTACGTACAAGCCGGGGCTGCTCATCGACCCGGCCGCCGACCTGGCGGGTGCGCTGCACCTCGTCGACATCGGGCTCGGCGACGAGCTGCCCGCCGTACCCGATCTGGAGGCGCTGCAGTACGCCGATGTCGCCGCGCTGCTGCCGCTCCCCGGCAGCGAGAGCGACAAGTACCGGCGTGGTGTCGTCGGCATCGTTGCCGGGTCCGCGCGGTATCCGGGCGCGGCGGTGCTCGCCGTGGGCGGGGCGCTGCGGGGCGGTGCGGGCGCGGTGCGGTACGTCGGTCCGGGCGCCGGTGCCGTGATCGCCCGGCACCCGGAGACCCTGGTCCACACGGGCCCGCCGTCGAAGGCGGGGCGGGTGCAGGCATGGGTCGTCGGACCCGGGCTCGGGGACGGTACGGACGCCGTCTCGGCGGTCGCCGATGTGCTGGACGCCGAGGTTCCGGTGCTTGTCGACGCGGACGGGCTGCGGCTGCTCGACGCCGCCGTCGTGCTGTCGCGCACCGCGCCGACGCTGCTCACCCCGCACGCCGGGGAGGCCGCCGCGCTGCTCGGCGTACCGCGCGAGGAGGTCGAGGCGGAGCGGCTCGCCGCCGTCCGGGAACTCGCCGCCCGCTACCGCGCCACCGTGCTGCTCAAGGGGTCGACGACCCTGGTCGCCGACGGCACCGGACACGCTCCCGTACGGGTCAACCCGACCGGCACGTCCTGGCTGGCCACGGCGGGCAGCGGCGACGTCCTTTCCGGGCTGACCGGTTCCCTGCTGGCCGCGGGTCTCGACCCACGCGACGCCGCCTCCGCCGGCGCCTACCTGCACGGCCTCGCCGCCCGCCACGCCTCGGACGGCGGCCCGGTCTCCGCCCAGGACGTCGCGGACGCGGTCCCCGCGGCGTGGCGTGACGTGCGGGCCTGAGAGATCCTGGGCACCAGAGACGGAACCGCGGAGGAGAGCCGGTGAGGAGTGGTCGACGGTGGGCAGCGACTCCGTACGCGTACGCCGGGTGTACGACCCGCAGGAGGACGGTGACGGGACCCGCGTCCTCGTCGACCGGCTCTGGCCCCGCGGCGTCGCCAAGGACCGGGCACGGATCGACCGGTGGCTGAAGGACCTCACCCCGTCGAACGAACTCCGCTCCTGGTACCACGAGGACCGCAGCGGCACCCGGTACGACGACTTCGTGGACCGCTACCGCGCCGAACTCGCCGACCCCGCCCACACGGCGGCGGTGCGGGAGCTGGTCGAGCTGGTCCGCGCGGGCGGGCCGGTGACCCTCGTCACAGCGGTGAAGGACATCCCGCACAGCCATGTCCCGGTCCTCGTCGACCACGTGGAACATGAGCTGCGCCATCGGTGACATCAGCGGCCTCGCGACCGCTGCCGCCACCGATGACGCACCCCGGGCCGCACGTACGGATCGGACCGGACCGGAGCCGGCGAGCCCGGCATGATCCGAAAGAAAGGCGCTGACCGCACCCGGCACCTGAGGGTCCTGGCGTACGCCTCTGAGAGACTGGGCGCGATGAACGAGACCGCGTCCTTGAGAGCCCGAGCCGAGATCGACCTCGCCGCACTGCGCGCCAACGTGCGTGTTCTGCGCGCCCGTGCGGCCGGCGCGCAACTCATGGCCGTCGTCAAATCCGATGCGTACGGGCACGGAGCGGTGCCCTGCGCCAGGGCCGCGCTCGAAGCCGGGGCGACCTGGCTCGGCACCGCGACCCCGCACGAGGCGCTCGCCCTGCGCGCCGCCGGGCTCGGCGGCCGGGTGATGTGCTGGCTGTGGACACCCGGCGGCCCCTGGCGCGAGGCGATCGAGGCCGACATCGATGTGTCGGTCAGCGGCATGTGGGCGCTGCGCGAGGTCGTCGCCGCGGCCCGGGAGGCCGGACGGCCGGCCCGCATCCAGCTCAAGGCCGACACCGGACTGGGGCGCAACGGCTGCCAGCCCGCCGACTGGCCCGAACTGGTCTCCGCCGCCCGCACCGCCGAGAGCGAGGGCACGGTGAAGGTCACCGGCCTCTGGTCGCACTTCGCCTGTGCCGACGAGCCCGGCCATCCGTCGATCGCCGCCCAGCTGGCGGTGTACCGCGACATGGTCGCGCACGCGGAGAAGGCGGGCGTCGAACCCGAGGTGCGGCACATGGCCAACTCCCCGGCGACGCTGACGATCCCCGAGTCGCACTTCGACCTCGTGCGGACCGGCATCGCCATGTACGGCATCTCACCCAGCCCGGAGCTGGGCACCCCGGCCGACTTCGGGCTGCGCCCCGTGATGACGCTCGCCGCGTCGGTCGCCCTGGTCAAGCAGGTGCCGGCCGGGCACGGCATCAGCTACGGGCACCACTACACGACCTCCGCCGAGACGACACTCGGCCTGATCCCGCTCGGCTACGCGGACGGGATTCCGCGCCAGGCCTCCGGGCGCGGCCCGGTCCTGGTCGGCGGCGTCCGGCGGCGGGTCGCGGGCCGGGTGGCCATGGACCAGTTCGTCGTCGATCTGGACGGGGACACCGTCGAGGTGGGCAGCGACGCGGTGCTCTTCGGCCCCGGGGACCGGGGCGAGCCGAGCGCCGAGGACTGGGCGGAGGCGGCCGGCACGATCGCGTACGAGATCGTCACCCGCATCAGCGGCCGCGTGCCGCGCGTCTATCTGAACGAGATCCCGACCGGTTCTCTCTGATCCGCTCTGTCCTGCACGTCCTGATCTGACCTGACGGACAACGACCGACGAGGAGCACGGCACGGTGAGCGAGATCAGCGCGGGGGACGCGGTGGCGACGGCCGCTTCGGCGGTCGGCTGGCGCCGAGCGGGCATCGCCGGAGCCGCCATAGGCGTGATCGCCGCCGGTGCGGCGGCCGGTGTCGCGGTCGAGCGGATGACCGTCGGCCGGGGCATGCGCAGGCGGGCCAGGCTGGCGCTGGACGCCTCGGGGCCGTACGGCTCGCTGCGCGGCATGCCCGGCCGGGCCGCCGCCGACGACGGCACCGAGCTGTACTACGAGACCGACGAGGTCGAACCCGACGGCGGTACGGGCGCGGGCACCGGCCCGGGTGCGGGCTCCGGGCCCGCCGGTACCGGACCGCGCAGACGCCGGCTCTTCGGCCGCAAGGTCCCCGGGCCCGTCACCGTCGTCTTCAGCCACGGCTACTGCCTCAGCCAGGACTCCTGGCACTTCCAGCGGGCGGCGCTGCGTGGCCTGGTGCGCACCGTGCACTGGGACCAGCGCAGCCACGGCAGGTCCGAGCGCGGCCGGGCCCAGGCGCAGGGCGTGACGGTCGGGATCGACCAGCTCGGCCGCGATCTGAAGGCCGTCATCGACGCGGCGGCCCCCGAGGGGCGGCTGGTACTGGTCGGGCACTCGATGGGCGGCATGACGATCATGGCGCTCGCCGAGCAGTACCCGCAGCTGATCCGGGACCGGGTCGCCGCCGTCGCCTTCGTGGGTACGTCGAGCGGGAAGCTCGGCGAGGTCAGTTTCGGGCTGCCGGTCGCGGGTGTGAACGCCGTGCGGCGGGTGCTGCCCGGGGTGCTGAAGGCGCTCGGCTCGCAGGCGGAGCTGGTGGAGCGGGGGCGGCGGGCGACCGCCGATCTCTTCGCCGGACTCATCAAGCGGTACTCGTTCGGCTCGCGGGACGTGGACCCGGCGGTCGAGCGGTTCGCCGAGCGGCTCATCGAGTCCACACCGATCGACGTGGTCGCGGAGTTCTACCCGGCCTTCACCGAGCACGACAAGAGCACGGCGCTGCCCGCGTTCCGGGACGTGCCGGTGCTGATCCTGGCGGGCGACAAGGACCTGGTGACACCCAGTTCGCACAGCGAGGCGATCGCCGACCACTTGCCGGACGCGGAGCTTGTCATCGTGCCGGACGGCGGGCATCTGGTGATGCTGGAGCACCCGGAGACGGTGACCGACCGGCTGGCGGACCTGCTGGTACGGATCGGAGCCGTACCGGCAGCGGCTAACGTTGGCGGGCATGGAAGCACCGCACAACAGCCCGGCAGCTGAAACCGCGCACACCCCGGCGGCCATGACCGCACAGGCCCACGTCATCGCCCGTTTCGATGTCACGTCCGCCGAACAGATGCAGGCGCTGGGCCGCCGTCTCGCCGGTCTGCTGCGCCCCGGCGACCTCGTGATGCTCAGCGGCGAGCTCGGCGCCGGAAAGACGACACTGACCCGGGGGCTCGGCGAGGGCCTCGGGGTGCGAGGCGCCGTCACCTCTCCCACCTTTGTGATCGCCCGCGTCCACCCGTCCCTGAGCGGGGGTCCGGCGCTCGTCCATGTCGACGCCTACCGGCTGGGCGGCGGCCTCGACGAGATGGAGGACCTGGACCTCGATGTGTCGCTGCCCGAGTCGGTGGTGGTCGTGGAGTGGGGCGACGGCAAGGTCGAGGACCTCTCGGACGACCGGCTGCAGGTGGTGATCCACCGCGCGGTCGGTGACACGGACGACGAACGGCGCTCGGTCACGCTGGTCGGGATCGGGGAGCGCTGGTCAGGACTGGAGGCGGCGCTGGAAGCCGGCCGCTGAGAGCACCGACACGTTTCCGACAGGCTGTCGGCAAATTGTTGCGCGGGGCGGGCCGGGCGTGGTCACATGGATGCCGAGAGCTGGTTAGGTCTGCCTAACCACGCCTTCCACCGGAGCCCAGGAGGCATCCATGCCGACGCCCGAGCGTGAAGAGCAGCCGCAGCCGCCAGAGACGTCCGCGGTGTCGATGAAGGATCTGCTGGCGGCCTGCGCCGCGGCGACCGCGGTCTCGACGCCGCCGTCGGAGGAACGGCAGGAGTGCCAGGAGCGGCACGAGCCCGGGGAGCAGCAGGGGCCCCAGGGATGTGACGGGGAGCGCGACGCCGCCTGAGGTCTTTCGTGTGGACCCCGGTGGCCTTACGGGACGACGACCACCGTGGCGCCGACCGTCGCGAACGCCCACATCGCGTCGCCGTCCGCGCGCTTCATCCGTACCCCGCCGGTCTTCAGCTTCGGGTCCGGGCTCTCCATCGAGCCGTCCTGCGCCGCGCTGAACCCCACGGGCACATCCCCGTCGGCCATCGCGAACCGCACCACGTGCTCGATCAGCACGCCGTCCGAGCCCTTGATCGAGCCCGAGCGCGAACCCACCTTGTAGGTCCCGGGCCGCGGGCTCAGGGCACTCGGCATGACGGCGAAGGTCCGGGTCACCTTTCCCTGCGCGTCGACCAGCCACACGCGCCGGTCGCCCAGTGCGTACACCACTCGCGCCCCGGTCCCGGATTCGGCGGGAAGCGCGGCCGGACGCTTTTTGTCCTTCGGCTTGTCGTGGCGGACGGCGGGGGCGCTGCTGGACGCCCCCGGCTTGGGGACGGCGACGGAGTCGGGGGCGTTCGCCGATGCCTGGTAGGCCAGGAAGCCGACCGCGGCAATGGCCGCCGCGGTGAGCCCGGCCACGATTCCCGAGCTGCCCCTTGCCACCGTGCGTGCCCCTTTCGCCGACGTACGTATGTCGTACAAGCGTTTACGTCGTACCCGCGTCTACCCGGTGACGGTAGCAGCAGGGGCCGGTGGGAGCGGGATGCCGTACGGGGCGCCATGGAGCCGTCGGCGGAGCCGTAGGCTGTTTGCGTGCTCTTGCTCGCCGTGGATACCGCCACCCCCGCCGTCACCGTCGCCCTGCACGACGGGAAAACCGTCGTCGCCGAGTCGGGCCAGGTCGACGCCCGAAGGCACGGGGAGCTGCTGCTGCCCGCCGTCGACCGGGTCCTCGCCGAGGCCGGGGTGAAACTCGACGCCGTGACCGGTGTGGTCGTGGGCGTCGGCCCCGGCCCGTACACCGGTCTGCGGGTCGGTCTTGTGACGGCCGCGACGTTCGGCTCGGCGCTCTCCGTGCCGGTCCACGGGCTGTGCACGCTGGACGGTCTCGCGTACGCCGCCGGGCAGGGCGGACTGGAGGGCCCGTTCGCCGTGGCGACGGACGCCCGCCGCAAGGAGGTCTACTGGGCGCGGTACGAGGATCCCCGTACCCGCGTCGGCGAACCCGCCGTCGACCGGCCGGCCGACATCGCCGAGCAGCTCGCCGGGCTCCCCGTGGTCGGGGCGGGCGCGGCGCTCTACCCCGACGCGTTCCCGGACGCCCGCGGTCCCGAGCACGTCAGCGCCGGGGCGCTCGCGGCGCTGGCCGCCGAGCGGCTCGCCGCCGGAGCGGAGCTGCTGCCGCCGCAGCCGCTGTATCTGCGCCGGCCCGACGCCCAGGTCCCGAAGAACTACAAGGTGGTCACCCCGAAGTGACGAGCCCGACTGCCGTGCTGCGTGAGATGCGCTGGTGGGACATCGATCCGGTGCTGCAGCTCGAACACGAGCTGTTCCCGGAGGACGCCTGGTCGGCCGGCATGTTCTGGTCCGAGCTGGCGCACGCCCGCGGGCCGCAGGCCACCCGCCGCTATGTCGTCGCCGAGGCCCCGGACACCGGACGTATCGTCGGATATGCGGGACTCGCCGCCGCCGGTGACCTCGCCGACGTCCAGACGATCGGCGTCACCCGCGACCACTGGGGCGGCGGGCTGGGCTCCGAACTCCTCACCGATCTGCTGAAGCACGCCACGGCCTTCGAGTGCGCGGAGGTGCTCCTCGAAGTCCGGGTCGACAACACCCGTGCGCAGAAGCTGTACGAACGCTTCGGCTTCGAACCGATCGGCTTCCGCCGCGGCTACTACCAGCCGGGCAACATCGACGCACTCGTCATGCGTCTCCACGTACAAGAACCCGCACCAGAGCACGTACAGGAAACTGGGACTGACTGATGGCTGACGAACCGCTCGTACTCGGTATCGAGACCTCCTGCGACGAGACCGGCGTCGGCATCGTCCGCGGTACGACACTGCTCGCGGACGCCGTCGCGTCCAGCGTCGACACCCACGCCCGCTTCGGCGGCGTCGTCCCGGAGATCGCTTCCCGCGCGCACCTGGAGTCGATGGTCCCCACCATCGAACGCGCCCTGAAGGACGCGGGCATCAGTGCCCGCGACCTCGACGGCATCGCCGTCACCGCCGGTCCCGGGCTGGCGGGCGCGCTGCTCGTCGGCGTCTCGGCGGCGAAGGCGTACGCGTACGCCCTGAACAAGCCGCTGTACGGGGTGAACCACCTCGCCTCGCACATCTGTGTCGACCAGCTGGAGCACGGCCCGCTGCCCGAACCGACGATGGCGCTGCTGGTCAGCGGCGGCCACTCCTCGCTGCTGCTCGCGCCGGACATCACCAACGACGTACGGCCGCTGGGCGCGACCATCGACGACGCGGCGGGCGAGGCGTTCGACAAGATCGCCCGGGTGCTGAACCTCGGCTTCCCCGGCGGCCCGGTCATCGACCGGCTGGCGAAGGAGGGCGATCCGAAGGCGATCGCGTTCCCGCGCGGACTGAGCGGCTCGCGCGACCCCGCGTACGACTTCTCCTTCTCCGGTCTGAAGACGTCCGTCGCCCGCTGGATCGAGGCGAAGCAGGCCGCGGGCGAGGAGGTGCCGGTACGGGACGTGGCGGCGTCCTTCCAGGAGGCCGTCGTCGATGTGCTCACCCGGAAGGCCGTTCGGGCCTGCAAGGACGAGGGTGTCGACCACCTGATGATCGGCGGCGGCGTCGCGGCCAACTCGCGGCTGCGGGCGCTCGCCGAGGAGCGCTGCGAGCGGGCCGGCATCCGGCTGCGGGTGCCGCGGCCCGGACTGTGCACGGACAACGGGGCGATGGTCGCGGCGCTGGGCGCCGAGATGGTGGCGCGCAACCGTCCCGCGTCCGATCTGGAACTGTCGGCGGACTCGTCGCTCCCGGTGACGGACACGCATGTGCCGGGCAGCGCGCACGACCACGACCATGTGCACGAGATCAGCAAGGACAACCTCTACTCATGACCGTCGCCCTCATGTGGGAGGCCCGGGCCGTGGACGGCCGGGGCGCCGAACTGCTGGAGTGGGCGCGGGCGCGCACCGGTGAACTGGCGGACGAGCCGCTGCGGTACGAGCTGCTGCGCGCCCCGCAGGACCGGGTGCTCGTCATCACCTGGTGGGAGGCGGCATACGGCGCCGAGCTGCCCGAGCTGCCCGAACCCGCAGCCGAGTTGATCACCCGGGCGGTGCACCGATGGCGGTTCGAGGTGGCCGGCGGCTCCACCGGCGGAACATCCTCTCGCGTGGGCTGAAGACGGTCTCCATGCCTGTCGTCACCGCCCCGTCCGACCCCAGCCGGGTGGTGGCGCAGGAACCGGCCGCGAGCACGCTGTGGGCGTCCCTGCGGTAGCCCGGAAAGTCTCCCGGAAGTTTCTTCAATTTCTTCGGGGGAGTGTGTCGATTGCGGCGTGTCCCGTTCGACGCAAGGGTGAGAGGCAGGGAAAGCCCCCGCCCTTCTGCACCGAGGAGTCACCATGCCGCGCTTCCTGTCGATGGTCCGCATCGATGAGCAGAACCTCGCCTCCGAGGCCCCCGACCCCGACTTCGAGGCGCGCATGGGTGCGCTGTTCGAGGAGATCACCAAGGCCGGGGTCATGCTGGAGACCGCCGGGCTCACCCCCACCTCGCAGGGGACCCGGGTCACCTGGGAGGACGGCAAGCTGAGCTACACCGACGGGCCCTTCACCGAGACGAAGGAAGTCGTCGGCGGCTACGCCATCACCCAGTGCAAGGACATGGCCGAGGCGCTGGAGTGGACCAAGCGGTTCCTGGAGATCCACCCGAAGAACTGGACCGTCACCTCCGAGGTCCGCGAGATCGCCGAGAGCTAGGGCGTGTTTCGCCCATGGGGAGGGTCGTCCAGTGCGTGCGATCGCAAGGAGGCCCGACGTCCTTGGGTGGGGCCTCCCCTGCTTGAACGAAGCTGAGAGCTTGGGGAAGGAACTGGCAGGACTTGTGGCCAACGCGGCGAGCGGGCGTGCCGGGCGGCGCGACGGGGCAGAGCCTGCCGGGAGGGGCACCGGTGCCTTTCGCGCTTGCTGCGTCCCGGTACGGCTGCTCTGATGGGTGGCCGTGACGGAAGCAAGAGCCACGCAGGCGGTCGAGGCGGTATTCAGGATCGAGTCCGCGCGGATCATCGCCGGTGTCGCCCGCATCGTGCGGGACGTCGGCATCGCCGAGGAGCTCGCGCAGGACGCTCTGGTCGCCGCGCTGGAACAGTGGCCGGAGTCGGGTGTCCCGGACAGACCGGGCGCCTGGCTCATGGCCACGGCCAAGCACCGCGCGATCGACCTCGTACGCCGCAAGGAGACGTACGCGCGGAAGCTGGCCGAGGTCGGGCGGAGCCTGCAGGACGTGCCGCCGCCCGAGCCGGGAGACTTCGACAGCATCGAGGACCCCCACCGCATCGACGACGACCTGCTGCGGCTGATCTTCACCGCCTGCCACCCCGTGCTGTCGACCGAGGCCCGGATCGCGCTCACCCTGCGGCTGCTCGGCGGACTCACCACCGACGAGATCGCCCGGGCCTTCCTGGCGTCCGAGCCGACCGTCGCCCAGCGCATCGTCCGTGCGAAACGCACCCTGGGCCGGGCGGGCGTCCCCTTCGAAGTGCCGTACGGCCTCGAGCGCGCGGCCCGGCTCGTCTCCGTCCTCGAAGTCATCTATCTGATCTTCAATGAGGGCTACTCGGCCACCGCAGGCGACGACTGGCTGCGCCCGGCGCTCTGCGAGGACGCGCTGCGGCTGGCCCGGGTGCTGGCCGGACTGATGGACAAGGAACCCGAAGTGCACGGCCTGGTGGCCCTGTTGGAACTCCAGGCGTCCCGCATCGCGGCCAGGACCGGGCCGGACGGTGCGCCCGTGCTGCTCGCCGACCAGAACCGGTCCCGCTGGGACCGGCTGCTGATCCGGCGCGGATACGCGGCCCTGGAGCGGGCGAACGCGGCGGGCGACGCACCGGGCCCCTACGCCCTGCAGGCCGCGATCGCCGCGTGCCACGCCCACGCGGTGACGTACGAGGAGACGGACTGGACGGTCATCGCCACGCTCTACGGGCTGCTGCTGAAGGCGGCCCCGTCGCCGGTCGTCGAGCTGAACCGGGCGGTCGCCGTCTCGATGGCGCAGGGGCCGGAGGCGGGGCTCGCGCTGGTCGACGCCCTGGCCGGGGACCCGGCGCTGAGGGCGTACCACCTGCTGCCGAGCGTGCGCGGCGATCTGCTGGCGCGGCTGGGGCGCACGGACGAGGCACGGACGGAGTTCCTGCGGGCGGCGGACCTGACCCGTAACGCGCGCGAGCGGGCGCTGCTGCTGGCCCGGGCGGAGAAGGAATCCGGCGCGGCGCGATGAGTTTCCGCGGCCCGACCGGTCTACCTTGCACAGCCAACGCCCGTACGAACAGCCGAGGAGCAGGCCATGCAGAAGATCAAGACCTTCCTGTGGTTCGACAGCCAGGCCGAGGAGGCCGCGAACTTCTACGTCTCCGTCTTCGGGGGCGACTCGAAGGTGCTCGGTGTGTCGCACTACACCGAGTCGTCGCCCGGCGAGCCGGGCGCCGTCATGACCGTCGACTTCCGGCTGGCCGGCCAGGAGTACGTGGCGCTCAACGGGGGTCCGCAGTTCTCCTTCACCGAGGCGATCTCGCTCGCAGTCGACTGCGAGACGCAGGCGGAGGTCGACGAGCTGTGGGCCAGGCTCACCGACGGCGGCGAGGAGAGCCAGTGCGGCTGGCTCAAGGACAAGTACGGGCTGTCCTGGCAGATCGTCCCGCGCGGGCTGTCCGAGGCGCTCTCCCACCCTGACCCGGCCAAGGCGGACCGGGCCATGAAGGCCATGCTCGGCATGAAGAAGCTCGACATCGAGGCGCTGCGCAACGCCTGACGGCGTCCGTGCAGCCCGGCCGGCGGCTCCCGGCCGATGCGGACCGGGGGCCCGGTGGGCCGGGTGTGCGAGACGTGCTTCAAAGCCGCCCTGGTGATCGGCAACTGACGGGCCGTGGGCGGGAATCGGTCAACCGGCCGATCGGGCTGTACGCCACTGAGGTGGCCCGGGTCGCGCGGGCGCATCGGCCGGTCCGGCAGCCTCGTTGACCGCGTGACCGGGGCGCATCGGGCGCCCGTCGCGAGAGGAGCCATCATGTCCGACCAGTACGACTACAGCCCCGAGTCGGGGGCGGGCGGCGACGGCGCCGACGACTCCGAGTACGACAGCGCGGACGCCGGGTTCGACGGCTACAGCGAGTACCCGGACGGCCGGTCGGACAGCTGAGAGACCGGACGGAACGGGCGGGAACCCCGTCGCCACCGGCCCCGCCCGTCCCGTACATGGCTCCGGCCTCACCTCATCGGACCAGCGCCGTCGCGATCCCGTCGGTCACGGCGATCTGCCACTCCGGGTCCCGGTACAGCCGCCCCCAGTGCGCGCCGTCACCGCACGCGCCTGCGCCCAGCGGCGCACCCGGTCGCGGTCCAGCCAGGCCCGGCCGCGTGCGCCTTCCCGGCCGACCGTGGTCCGCTCGAAGTTCGCCGGTATCGCGATCATCCGGACAGCCTACGGAGCGCCGCTAGCGGATCTCGCTCGCCGTCCGGCGGTAGGTCGAGCGCCGGTCCGTGATGTCCGCCCAGAGGTCCCCGTACACGTTCCTCGTGACCCCCGGCTCCCGCAGGAAGTCGTGCGGGAATCCGAGCGGCACCTCGCTGGCCATATCGAGCTGGTGCACCGCGTCGGCGTCGAGTGCGACATCGACAGCGGCGAGATTGTCGACGAGCTGGCTCACCCTGGTGGCGGCGATGATCGGGATGATGTTCCCGGGCCGTCCGCGCAGCCACGCCAGCGACACCTGCGCCGGGCTCCAGCCGCCCTGTTCGGCGACCTCCAGCACCGCGGTGAGGACCTCCTCCTCCCGGCGATCGGCCCGGTTGTCGAAGGCGGGCGAGTCCAGCCGGCCCGTTTCGCCGCGACGGTACTTCCCGGTGAGCTTGCCTGCGGCGAGCGGGCTCCACGCCAGCACGGCCTGGTCGAAGGCGCGGGCCTGCGGCAGCAGTTCGCGTTCCGGGGTGCGCTCCAGCAGGTTGTACCGCAGTTGCGAACCGGTGAACGAGGTCCAGCCCCGCAGCTCGGCCATGGTGTTCGCCTGTGCGATCTCCCACGCCGCCCAGTCCGACACCCCGAGATAGAGCACCTTGCCGGACCGTACGAGGTCGTCGAGGGCGCGCATGACCTCCTCGACCGGGGTGAAGTTGTCCCGTGCGTGCACCCACAGCACGTCGATGCGGTCGGTACGCAGCCGGGCGAGGCTCGCCTCCACCGACTGGACCAGGTTCTTCCGGTGGTTGCCCGCCGCGTTCACATCGCCGGTGCGGGTGGCGCAGCTGTACTTCGTGGCGAGGACGAACCGGTCCCGGCGGCCTTGGAGCAGCTCGCCGAGGATCGTCTCCGAGCTGCCGTTGGTGTAGTTGTTGGCGGTGTCGATCAAGTTGCCGCCCTCGTCCGCGTACGCGTCGACGATCCGGGCGCTGGTCTCCGTGTCCGCACCCCACCCCCAGTCCTCGCCGATGGTCATGGCGCCGAGGCTCAGCTCGCTCACCCGCAGGCCGGTCCGGCCGAACAGCGTGTACTGCACAATGTTCTCCCTCGGTACGTGCGTGCTTCCGGTCAGCCGGTCGCATTCGGACGTTACGAGCCGGAGCGCGCTTCAACGCAAGCCACGCCGAACCGTGCCCGCACCCGGTCGGTAGGGTCGGGCCCATGCCCCGCCGCACACTGCTGCCGCCGCCCCCTCCGCCCGTCGAGATACGTTCCTGGCCCGACAGGGGAGCCCTGCTCGCCGACCGGGCGGTCGTCCTCGGCGAGCTGGTCACCCTGCATGTGGGGCGCGGCCGGCTGGTGCTGCTGTGGCTGTGGGGCGTCCTGTGCGCGCTCGGCTGGTCGCTGGTGGGGACCGCGATCCTCACGTTCGAGGAGTCGTACGACATCGTCAGTGCCGTCCTCGGCGTCGTCCTCGCCACCCTGGGCGCCTGCTGTGTCGTGCCGTCGGTGGTCTTCGTCGTCGTCGGCCTGCGCCGCGACCGGCAGATCCGCCGACTGCTCTACGCCTGGGGCGAGTTGGACCGCGATCCGGACGGCGACAAGCGGCTGCGGGCCCCCGGTGCGAGCTTCGCCTGGATGCTGCCGTCGTTCGCGCTGTGCGCGGTCGGGCTGTACGCCTGCGTGGCCGTCCCGGCGAATGCGGAGGCGCCCGAGGACACCTACGGTGCGGTCGCCCTCGTCATGGGACTCGGGATGATCGGCTGGCTGCTCGGTCTGATCGGCGTCACCAAGGCGTTCGCGCACCGCCGTTGGGTGCTGAGGGTGCTCGTCGGGGCGCCCGGGCCCGAGCCGCTGTTCTCCGTCGGCGGCGGTGCTCACCGCTGAAATCGCCTCTATCCTGGCCGCGCAACAGGATCCGCTCAGGGGGAGGGTGTCACATGGAGTGGTACTGGTGGGTGCTCATCATCTTCTGGACCGGCGGCTTCGGATGGGCGGTCGACAACGTCCGTACGGCGCTGCGCAACCGGCACACCCGCAAGCTGGAACTGCTGGAGGCGGGCAAACAGGAACGCCTGGCCGTCGAGGCGGCGAACCGGCCGCCGGAGCCGGTCTGCGGCTGCACGCACCACCTTGCGAAGCATGACAAGCAGGGCAGGTGCCATGAGCGGGTCGAGGTGCCGACGGCCTGGGACGAGAGCAAGAAGCCGGTCCGCTTCGAAGCCGGGCAGTGCAACTGCCAGCAGTACGTGGGCCCGCAGCCGCTCTCCCAGGTGTACGCGGACGACCTGACCGACCTGGCCTGACGGCCTCCCCCGCGACAGGGAGTGGGCTCCCGACGCCCTGCGACTGCGCTTGCGGCGTTGTCGTCGAAGCCGCGCGACGCCGCACGCTGATCCACCCCCATGTGCTGGTCGGTCTAAGACCGCCGGCACATGGGGGGTGGGGGAAGGAGCGGGGCTGGGTGCGTGCAGCTGCAAGGCGGAGGAGGGAGGCAACGCGAAGGGGGCCCCTCCCATGCCTTTCGGGCTATGGGGGAGTTGTTGACTGACGACAACGCCGCAGATGTGCGCACCCAGCCCCGCGACGCCGCCTCCCATGTGCTGGTCGGTCTAAGGCATGTCGGGCCGCACGGGGTGGCCGATCAGCATGGTCGGCGCCCCGGCGACCCGGGTCAGGAACACCGTCGCCGCGTTGGGGCCCTGGAGCTTCATCTTCCTGCGCAGCTCCTCCGGTTCGACGGCCGAGCCTCGCTTCTTGACGGTCAGGACGCCGACCTTCCGCTCCCGCAGCAGCGCCTTCAGCTTCTTCATGCTGAAGGGCAGTTGGTCGGTGATCTCGTACGCGGAGGCGTAGGGGGAGTCGTACGGCTCGTCGCTCGTGACGTACGCGATCGTCTCGTCGACCAGCCGGCCGCCCGACCGCTCCACGATGTCGGCGACCAGATGGGCGCGGATGACGGCGCCGTCCGGCTCGTACAGATAGCGGCCCACCGGCCCGACGGGCGGGGCGGGCAGTGCGGCCGGGGCCGACAGGGTCGCGCCCGCCGGCAGAAGTGTGGCGCGGTACGAGCCCGGGGTGAACCCTTCGCCGAACCAGAGCACCGCCTCCTTCACATCGCCGTGGTCCGAGATCCACTCCGCCTCCGCCTGTGCCGGGATCGCCTCGTGCGGGATGCCGGGGGCGATCTTCAGCGCGGCGCGGGGGGCCGCCAGCGCGGCGCCGGTCGCCCAGGAGAGCGGCGGCGAGTACGCCTCGGGGTCGAAGATCCTGCCGCGCCCGCCACGCCGGGCCGGGTCGACGAAGACCGCGTCGTACGCGGACGTGTCGATCTCGGTGACATCGGAGCAGCGCACCTCGATCAGGGTGTCGAGACCGAGTGCGGCGGCATTGGCGCGTGCCACCTCGGCGGTCAGCGGGTCGCGGTCCACGGCGAGGACGGAGATGCCCGCGCGGGCGAGGGCGAGGGCGTCACCGCCGATCCCGCAGCAGAGGTCGGCGACGCTGCGCACGCCCGCTTCGGCGAAGCGCCGGGCGCGGTAGGTGGCGACCGAGGTGCGGGTCGCCTGCTCGACGCCGTTCGGTGTGAAGAACATCCGGTACGCGTCCTCGGCGCCGAACTTCGCCACCGCCCGCTGCCGCAGCCGCGCCTGCCCCAGCGCCGCCGACACCAGCGGGGCCGGATGACTGCGGCGCAGCCGGGTGGCGGTGGCGAGCTCCTGGGAGGGGTCGTAGGCCCGCAGCTCGGCGAGGAGCGCCTCGCCCTCGGGTGTGCGCAGGGCCATGAAGGCGGCGAGCGGGTCGGTCGGGTCGGTCGGATCGAAGGCGTTCACCGGCCCATTGTGAGCCAGCCGGGGGACCGCGCGGGCCAGGCGGAGGTGTCGGCCCCAGTGGCCGGGCAACCACTGGCAGTATGCGAAACCATGCGGCTTGTACGACAAAAGGAAGATTTAACCGCACAGCGGCATGATCCGGGCGTCATGTGGCGCGGACCGGGCCATGTGGTCCTGGCCGCACTCCTCGTCGCAGCCGCGCCCGGCTGCGCCTCCGAGTCCGGTGGCGGCCCCGCCGTCGGACATCCCGGCGGCTCCGCCCGGCGGACGCAGGCCGCACGCGCGGCGTACGCCAGGAAGTGGGGGCCGGCCACCACGCCGCTGGCCGCGGCCGACCTGGTCCGCGCGGTCACGAGGACCATCACGGACGAGGGGTACGCCGTGGCCCGGCTGGAGGACTACGTATGAGAAGGGCGCACCGGCTGCTCGCCGGACTGCTGGCAACCGGTGCGCTCCTGGCCGCCGCCGGGTGCGCGCAGTCGGTCGACCCGATCGAACGGCTGGGCCGGAAGGCCGCGCAGAAGGTGAGCCGGCCGCACCGGACGCCGGGGGCGGGACCGGCGGCGGACTCGGAGCGCCGGCAGGGTGTGCGGGGTGATCAGGGGGAGGCGGGGCCGATGGTCGTCGGCTCCTGCGGCCGGCCGGGGCGGTTGCAGGAGCCCGGGCCTCCGTGGTTGTCCCCGCCGCTGAGGCACTGGTGGCCCGACCGGTCGGGGCCGTCCGGCGGAGCGGGTGCCGGGACGGGATGCGGCCGGCGGTAGCCGGGGTGCCCGATCCGTGCCGCCACGAGGTGCGGTGCGATCGCGGCGAAGGCCTGAACCGAGCCCGCCCGGGGTCGGTTCGCGCGCAGCGGCGCGCCGCTGTCCGCGGCTCCGCAAATCAACTGTCCTGCCCGCAGCCGACGTTCGTGCCGTCCGCCAGCGCATCGGGCAGTGGCGGGCCCGCCCAAGGAGTCTGCTGTCGGCGATAGCCGAGGTGGTCGGTCAGCAGGATGTCGTTGGGGTCCTCAAGGCCGACAACGATGTGTTCCGCAGGGAGCTGACGGAAGGTCAGAAAGCTGTCTGCGCGATGGCGTCGGGGCAGAACTCCTTGGTGCGGGCCATGATTTGATCCCCAGGTGGTCAAGAGCAATAGGCGATGATGGCCCGTCAGAAGCGGAGCGACCTCTTCCCTTTGTAGGCGTGACATGTGCAGGTCTTAAGATCATCCGATCTTCAGCCAGGATGACTGGAAGGATTCCCTGTGCACCACTCCGCGTCGTCCGTCCCGACCTCGGGCGGACGAAGATCCAGCTGGAAGCAACGAGCCTTGGCGGCAGCCCTGCTGGCCGCCCTCATATGCGCCCCGCTGCCCCCGTTCAACGAGCCCGCGTTCGCCGAGGACGCCGCCCCGGCCGCCAATGCCCCGGCGGGGCAGCAGGCGCCCGGGGCCCGGACCGAGATCGTCTCCGAGCGCACCGATTCGACCACCACCTGGGCCAACGCCGACGGCACGACCACCGTGGAGGCGTACACCGGCCCGATCCGGGTCAAGCAGCCGGACGGCAGCTGGCGGCCCGTCGACACCACCCTCGTGGCCGAGAAGGGTGTGGTGCGGCCCAAGACGGCCGCCGCCGACATCGCCTTCTCCGGCGGCGGCTCGAGCGAGCCGCTGGCCGAGGTCTCCCGTGGCGGCCGCACGCTCGGCCTCGACTGGCCGGGCGAGCTGCCCGAACCGCGGCTGGACGGCCCGACCGCCGTCTACCCCGACGTCGTGGAGGGCGGTGACCTCGTGGTGACCGCCCTCAAGGAGGGCTTCTCCCACTCCATCGTCCTGCACGAGCGCCCCGACGCCCCGGTCAGCTACCGGCTGCCCGTCTCCGCCGAGGGCCTGACCCTGCACGAGACCGCCGACAAACGGCTGCGCTGGAGCGACACCAGCGGCCGTACGGTGGCCACCGCGCCGCTGCCGGTCATGTGGGGCTCGGGGGAGAAGCGCGCCTCCGGTGAGCCCGAGGACCTCGCGCCCATCGACGTCACCATCGAGCAGGACGCGGACACCGGCGACCAGGTCCTGGTCCTGAAGCCCGACGCGGAGTTCCTCGCCGACCCGGCGCTGGAGTATCCGGTCACCATCGACCCGACCGACTCGCTCTTCGGCCCGGTCACCGACACCTGGGTCCAGTACGACGACTACCTCACCTCGCAGCGCGGCTCGACCGAGCTGAAGGCCGGTACCTACAACGGCACCGAGAAGGCCCGCTCGTACCTGAAGTTCGACGTGGCGAAGTACGCGGGCAAGCACATCCTCGACACCGACCTGCGCCTGTACTCGTACTACTCGTCCACATGCAACACGGTCAACTCCGGCAACCAGGTGCGCCGCATCACCTCCGTCTGGGACCCCTCAGCCATCACCTGGGCCGACCAGCCCACAACCACCGCGACCGGCGCCGTGACCTCCACCGCGGCCAAGGGCTACAACTCCGGCTGCGCCGCCGGCCACGTCTCCTGGGACGTCGACGGGATCGTCCAGGCGTGGGCCGACGGACAGCCCAACTACGGCGTGCGGATCGCGGCCGTCGACGAGACGGACCCGCTGACCTGGCGCCGCTACTACTCGGCGAATCAGACGGACGGTTCGCACAACGCCGCCTACGAGCCCTCGCTGACGGTCACCTACAACTCCAAGCCTGGTACCGCGGCAGCCGTCTCGCCGCTGTCCGGCACCTACACCTCGGACACCACGCCCACGCTGTCCGCCAAGGCCACCGACGCCGACGCGCAACAGCTCACGCTGAGCTTCGAGGTCTGGGCGGCAGACGGCACCGCGGCCCTGAAGTCCGGCACCTCCGCCGCCGTGGCCTCCGGAGCGGTGGCGACCCACACGGTCGCCGCCCTGACGCCGGGCAACTACAAGTGGCGGGCCAGGGCTTCGGACGGAACCGACACCGGTGCCTGGTCGGCATGGCAGACCTTCACCGTCGACACGACCGTGCCGTCCACCCCCACCATCACCTCCACCAGCCACCCGTCGGCGTCGGCCTGGTACAACGCCACCAGCTTCGCGGGCACGCTCGCCGCGACGGACGCCTCCGGTGTGACCGGGTACGCCGTCAAGCTCGACCAGAGCCCGACGACCGCCGCCGGTACCGCCGTCACGCAGACGGGAACCGCCGTCAGCTGGAGCGGGCGCACCGACGGCACCTGGTGGGTGCATGCCGCCGCCAGGGACAAGGCGGGGCTGTGGTCCCCGACCCGGCACTTCGGCTTCAACGTCGACACCACCGCGCCGGGCGCGCCCGGCAGCCTGGTCTCCTCCACGCACCCGGTGACGACCAATGCCTACGCCAACCGCACCGCGTCGTTCAGCTGGTCGGCGCCCGCCGACCTGTCCGGCGCCGCCGAGTACGCGGTCACCGTGGACCGCGCCGCCGACACCCTGCCAGTCACCACCGGCACGGTCAAGACGGCGACGAGCCTCACCACCACCGTCGACGCGGACGGCACCTGGTACCTGCACGTACGGGCCAAGGACCGGGCCGGCAACTGGTCGTCCACCGCCGCGCACCTGCCGTTCACGGTCGACATGACGCTGCCGCCGAGCCCCGTGATCAGCTCGTCCACCCACCCGGACCAGACGGGCGCGTACAAGAGCGGCTCCTTCAGCGCCACCTGGACCGCGCCGTCCGGCGCTTTTGCCGGGTACAGCATCGTCGTCGACGACACCACCGACACCGTGCCCGACAGCACGGCCGAGACGACCGGCACCTCATACAGCACGACCCGCACCGAGGGCACCTGGTATCTCCACGTGCGCGGCATCGACGGCAACGGCACGGGCGGGGCGACCTCGCACTACCGGTTCACCGTCGACACCACCGCGCCCGGCGCGCCGGCCGTGACCTCCGCGGCCTACCCGTCGGACGCCTGGGTCGGCGGCGCGCAGGTGACCGGGACGTTCACGCTGACGCCCGACGGCACTGACACCCGGAGCCTGACGTACAAGGTCGACGGCGGCGCTGCGCGGGCCGTCACCACCACCGGCGGTCCCGTGGAGCTGCCGATCACCCCGGCGACGGAGGGCAGCCACCAGCTCACCGTCACCGCAACCGACCGGGCCGGCAACGTCTCGGCGGAGACAAAGCGCGCCTTCCACGTCGGACGGGCGGCCGTGACCGCGCCCGCCAACGGCGAGGTGCTCGTCGGCTCGGTCGACCTCGCGGTCAGCGCCCCGGCCTCGCTGACGGACGTCACCTTCCTCCAGCGGGCCTCGGCCGCCGACCCGTGGCAGGTCGTCCCGGCCTCTCAGGTCACCGGTGCCGACGGCTCGGCCGTGACCTGGCCGGTGCCGCTCACCGGCGGCTCGGCACCGAAGCTGCTGTGGGACACCTCGTCTCTGTCCGGCAGCAGCGGCCTGCAGATCGGCGCCCGCTTCGGCGGCACGTACGCCCCGCCCGCCGCCGAACCCGTTTCGGTGGTCGTCGACCGTGTCGAGGTCATCGACGGCGGCCTGGGCGACGACATGCAAGAGTCCGAGCCCGCCCGGGCCTACGCCCTGGACCAGGCCGCGACCCGCGCGGCCGAGAACCCCGACGCCTTCGCCCCGCCCTACGTCGACCCGACCTCGGGCGAACTGGTCGCGCCGGTCGTCGAACCGGCCTCCACCGACGAGGCGTCCGCCCCGATCCAGGTGACGCAGGCTCCCGCGGACGAGGGCAGCGGCCTGCCCGTCGCGGACACGGAGGACGGCACCAAGCCCGACACCGAGCCCAACGAGGCGGAGACTCCGGCGCCGCCCGCCGACGGGTCCGCGGAGACCACCGGCGAGGAGTCGTTCGAGATGCCCGAGGACACCACGGAGACCACTCCCGCGCCCGACGGGCCGACCGTCACCGAGCAGGTCACCCCGCGCGCCGAGGTGGTGGAGCACAGCGTCACCGCGCTGGAGTCCGTGCGCGACGAGGTCCTCCAGCTGTCGGAGGCGGAGCTGCCCGGCGTGAGCGGACTGCACGTCGCGTTCGTGGACGCCGCGGAGAACCGTGTCGTCGTGGAGACCGAGACAGCCGCCCCGGCACTGGTCACGGCCCTGGGTGAGCGGTACGGCACCGACACCGTCGCCGTGCACCTCACGCCCGGCGCCGACGTGGCGGAACCCCAGGCGAACCGCCAGTACGACACCTCGCCCTACTACGGCGGGTCGCGCATCAAGTCGTACCTGAGCACCAGTTCGGCGGTCTGGTGCACGGCGGGCTTCACCTGGCGGTACGACGGCAAGTGGTACATGGTGACCGCGGGCCACTGCACCAGCGGCAACGGGGCCGTGTTGAACCCCAGCGAGAGCGACTACATCGGCCCCGTCGTCCGGGACAACTGGAAGAACGGGTACGGCTCCGTGAAGCTCTCCGGCCAGAGCTACTACTCGGGTGACCTGTCGCTGTACCGCGTCAACAGCGACAGCGCCGCGACGCCCCGGATCTACAAGGGCGGCAAGACGTCCAGCTCGTCGCGGCTCGTCCACGGCTACTGGAAGCGCTGGGCGCAGAGCGGCGACAAGGTCTGCACGGGCGGCATGATGACCGGCGAGATGTGCGGATGGAAGGTGACCGCGACCCAGGCGACCATCCACTATTCCGGCGGAACCACCGCCAAGAACATGGTCGTCGCCAAGAAGACGTCCGGATCCTGTTCCATCAAGGGTGACTCCGGCGCCCCGGTGTACACGGTCGACAGCAGCGGACAGGCGTACGCCAAGGGCATCCTGTCCGGCGGCGGTGGCGGCGGAAGCGACAACAGCGGCGGGTTCTTCGACCCCTGCTGGCTGTACTTCACCGACATCGGGCTGGCCAACAGCGCCTTTCCCGGCACGGTTGCGTGGTACTGACATGCGCCGAGCCCTTCTCACACCACTGCTGGCGGCGGCCCTGACCGGATGCTCGCTCCTCGGCCAGGACACGCCGTGCACCCTGGTCGACGCGGACTCGCAGGTCTCCGCCGTGTGGCGGCCCGCCGACTTCGGCGGCCGGGACGCGGCGCGGATCCGGCTGTGCGTGGACGGCACCTGCGAGGAGCGGACGTCGGGCAGTCCCGGCGACCCGTTCGCCTCGCTGTCGGTCCAACTCCCCGACGACATCGGTGCGTCCACCGTGCCGGTGCGGCTCACCGTGACGTCCGCGAAGAGCGGTGACACGGTCGTCGAAGACAGCACCCGGGCCAGGCTGACGGAGCAGCACCCCAACGGCACGTCCTGCCCGCCCACCATCTGGACGGCGACGTTCCGTGCCCACCCCGGCAAGGGCCTCACCTCAACCGAGGGCATGAAGCTCCAGGGGTGAGCGACCCTGCGCAAGCGCCCGTCCCCCCGGCAGCACCGGAGGGACGGGCGCTTCGCGCCGTTCGGGACCAGCTGTGGGCGTGCATGGTCTCGGTTTCCCGGCCCTCGAACAGCTTGGGCAGCGCCTTGGGGCCGCGGTCGGGGTCGCGATGCCGGCGGAGGAAGGCGCGGGCGCCGACGTGGGGGCCTGACGTCCGGCATTTCCTCACCGTCGTACGAAACGGTGCGGTTCGTCCCTTCGTTCCCCGTACGCCGTCCCGATCGGAGCAGCCCGGTGCGGTGACGCCACGACCGGACTGAATTGGCACTCCGCTTGACCGAGTGCTAATCGCGGTCATAGTCTCAGCTCTGGCACTCCCCACTGGAGAGTGCCAGCAGTACTGTGCGATCGGCAGGTCCGGCACCCGCGACGACGGACCCACCTGATCGCCACCCCAGACAGTTAACCCCGCAGTTAACCCCGAGATCTCCGAAGGGGGAGGCCGGATCGTGACGACCACCAGCTCCAAGGTTGCCATCAAGCCGCTTGAGGACCGCATTGTGGTCCAGCCGCTCGACGCCGAGCAGACCACGGCCTCTGGCCTGGTCATCCCGGACACTGCCAAGGAGAAGCCCCAGGAGGGCGTCGTCCTGGCCGTGGGCCCGGGCCGCTTCGAGAACGGCGAGCGTCTGCCGCTCGACGTCAAGACCGGTGACATCGTGCTGTACAGCAAGTACGGCGGCACCGAGGTGAAGTACAACGGCGAGGAGTACCTCGTCCTCTCGGCTCGCGACGTGCTCGCGATCATCGAGAAGTAATTCACACACGTTTGCTTCCGTTCTGCGCCCCTGGTCCCCTGCGAGATAACAAGCCGGGCGGTCAGGGGCGCAGTTCGTTCGAGAGGACAGTTCAGCTCCCATGGCGAAGATTCTGAAGTTCGACGAGGACGCCCGTCGCGCCCTTGAGCGCGGCGTCAACAAGCTTGCCGACACGGTCAAGGTGACGATCGGCCCCAAGGGCCGCAACGTCGTCATCGACAAGAAGTTCGGCGCTCCCACCATCACCAATGACGGTGTCACCATCGCGCGCGAGGTCGAGCTCGACGACCCGTACGAGAACCTCGGTGCCCAGCTGGTGAAGGAGGTGGCGACCAAGACCAACGACGTAGCGGGTGACGGCACCACCACCGCCACCGTGCTCGCCCAGGCGCTCGTCCGCGAGGGCCTGCGCAACGTTGCCGCGGGTGCTTCCCCGGCCGCCCTGAAGAAGGGCATCGACGCCGCGGTCAAGGCTGTGTCCGAGGAGCTCCTCGCGACCGCCCGCCCGATCGACGACAAGTCCGACATCGCCGCCGTGGCCGCGCTCTCCGCGCAGGACTCGCAGGTCGGCGAGCTCATCGCGGACGCGATGGACAAGGTCGGCAAGGACGGTGTCATCACCGTCGAGGAGTCCAACACCTTCGGTCTGGACCTCGAGTTCACCGAGGGCATGGCCTTCGACAAGGGTTACCTGTCCCCGTACATGGTGACCGACCAGGAGCGTATGGAGGCCGTCCTCGACGACCCGTACATCCTGATCCACCAGGGCAAGATCGGCTCGATCCAGGAGCTGCTCCCGCTGCTGGAGAAGGTCATCCAGGCCGGTGGCTCCAAGCCGCTGCTGATCATCGCCGAGGACGTCGAGGGCGAGGCCCTGTCGACCCTGGTCGTCAACAAGATCCGTGGCACCTTCAACGCCGTCGCGGTGAAGGCCCCGGGCTTCGGTGACCGCCGCAAGGCCATGCTCGGCGACATCGCCACCCTCACCGGTGCGACCGTCATCGCCGAGGAGGTCGGCCTCAAGCTCGACCAGGCCGGTCTCGACGTGCTGGGCACCGCCCGCCGTGTCACCGTCTCCAAGGACGACACGACCATCGTGGACGGCGGCGGCGAGCCCGGCGACGTCAAGGGCCGGGTCAACCAGATCAAGGCCGAGATCGACGCCACCGACTCCGACTGGGACCGCGAGAAGCTCCAGGAGCGCCTCGCGAAGCTGGCCGGCGGCGTGTGCGTGATCCGTGTCGGTGCCGCCACCGAGGTGGAGCTCAAGGAGAAGAAGCACCGTCTGGAGGACGCCATCTCCGCGACCCGCGCCGCGGTCGAGGAGGGCATTGTCTCCGGTGGTGGCTCCGCTCTGGTCCACGCCGTCAAGGTCCTCGAGGGCAACCTCGACAAGACCGGCGACGAGGCCACCGGCGTCGCGGTCGTGCGCCGCGCCGCGGTCGAGCCGCTGCGCTGGATCGCCGAGAACGCCGGTCTCGAGGGTTACGTCATCACCTCGAAGGTCGCCGAGCTCGACAAGGGCCAGGGCTTCAACGCCGCGACGGGCGAGTACGGCGACCTGGTGAAGGCCGGTGTCATCGACCCGGTCAAGGTCACCCGCTCCGCGCTGGAGAACGCCGCGTCCATCGCGTCGCTGCTGCTGACGACCGAGACCCTGGTCGTCGAGAAGCCGGCCGAGGAAGAGGCCGAAGCCGGCCACGGCGGCCACGGTCACTCGCACTGACGCGCTGCCGCCTCGGCTCACCGCCGCACAAGGCCCCCGTTCCCGCTGTTCAGCGAGGGGAACGGGGGCCTTCGGCCGTCCTTGGCCGCTGGATCAGTCGAGCGCGCCGAGCTGCCGCATCAGGCCGAGGAGATCCTCGTGCCACCAGCCTTCCTGGATCCTGCCGTCCTTGAAACGGAAGATCGTGGTGCCCGTCATGGTGCACTGCCTGCCCGTGGGGGCGATCCCCATGAAGTCGCCCTCATGGGTGCCGGTCCAGGTCCACAGCGTCACGACGTCGTCACCCTCGCAGACCTGCCGGTCCAGGCTGAAGGTGAAGTCGAAGGCCGCGCGCCATGCGATCACGTCGTTCTTCAGGGAGCCGGACCCGATCACCGTGTCCTGTTCCTTCGCGACGTCGTGGTCGATGTAGTCGGGCGCGAACACCTCGTCGATGGCTTCGAGGTTGCCCCCGACAGCGATCTCGTGGAAGAACCGGCGCGACAGTGTCTGGTTCAACTGTTCGTCACGGACCACATCGAGGTCGGTGAAGGTGGGCATCCCGTCGCAGAGCGCCACCAGTTCCTGGAAGATCTGGTCGGTCTCCGGCAGCTTCGAGTTCGCCATCGCATCTTCGTACGAAGGGAATTCGACGATCTCGACGTAGTGGGACCCGTCGGAGCGGTCCTTGCCGATGAGGCTGTGCGTGGCCGTCCGGGTGCCCTTGGTCTGTGCGACCCATTCGTCCATGAGGCGGTCCATGTCGTCGAACCGCTCGGTCTTGCAGTCGATCACTTGTACGAATCTCATGGCGTCTCCCGGTCCTGCGGTGCGGATGGGATCCTTTCAGTTTAGAGGCCGCGCCCATAGGTGGGGCGGCGTCGCGTGCCGATGGGCGGCGCCTGGCGGCGTTGTCCTCGGTCGACGACTCCCCCATGGCCCGAAAGGCATGGGAGGGGCCCCCTCCGCGTCGCCTCCCTCCTCCGCCTTGGCAGGCTTGCCCCTCGCCCCGCTCCTTCCTCCACCCCACCTCTGTGCGCGGCCTCTTACAGGAGCGGGCTTTCGACCTTCAGGGCTCAGGCCGAGTGCTGGAGGCTTCCGGCGTGCACGGGGTCCGCGAAGGGCAGACCGGACGCGAACCGCTCCATCTCGTCGAGTGCCTGGTCGGCCATCCGGTGCAGCTCATCGCCCAGCGAGCCCGCGATGTGCGGAGTGAGCAGCACATTCGGCAGCTCGTACAACGGCGAGAGCGCGGGCGGAAGTTCGGGATCCGTCACATCCAGCACCGCGTGCAGCCGCCCGCTCCGCAGCTGGGGGAGCAGGGCGTCCTCGTCGATCAGTGACCCGCGAGCCGTGTTGATCAGCGTCGTGCCCGTCGCCATCGCCGCCAGCTGCGCCGCGCCGATCAGATGATGCGTCTCCGGCAGCTGCGGCGCATGCACGGAGACGACGGAACTGCCTGCGCACAGCTCGTCCAGCGCCGCGAGCCGTACGCCCAGCCGGGCCGCCTCCGCCGCGTCGACGTACGGGTCGTACAGCAGGACGTCCAGGTCGAAGGGGCGCAGCAGCTCGATCACCCGTCGGCCGATGCGGGATGCGCCGATGATGCCGACGGTACGGCGGTAGTTGCCGGAGCCGGCCAGCTCCTGGAGCCAGTCGTGGCCGGTGCGCAGGGCGGCGTAACGCTGCGCGGTCTGCAGCACCCGCTTGCCCGCGAACAGGATCGCGGCAAGGGTGAACTCGGCGACGGGCAGCGCATTGGCAGCGGCCGCCGAGGTGACGGCGATCCCGCGTTCCCAGCAGGCGTCGGTGATGTGGTGCTTCACGGAACCGGCCGCGTGCACCACCGCTCGCAGCCGCGGCGCGCCCTCCAGCACCTCGGCGGTCAACGGTGTCGCACCCCAGCAGGTCAACAGCACGTCGGCCTCGGCGAGCGCGGCGGCCGTCTCCGGTGTCGGGTCGGCCAGGTCGTGGGCGACGAAGCGGGGATCCGTACGGGTGAGGGCGGCCAGTCGTGTGCGGTGGCGGTCGGCGAGGAGCCGGTCGGCGATGCCGGGGCCCATCGCCAGCAGGGCTTTCGGCCGGTTGTCAGTGGCGTGGGGCATGGTGGAACTCGGACTCCTCAAAGGGTGCTCGGCTCACGGGGCGGGTGACGGTCACTTGACGCTTCCGGCGGTCAGCCCCGCCTTCCAGTGCCGCTGCAGGGAGACGAAGGCGACGATCAGGGGGATCACGGCGAGGAGGGATCCGGTGACGACGAGCGGATAGAAGCTCGGCTCGCCGTGGGTGTTGGTGTTCCAGGAGTACAGACCGAGGCTCAGCGGGAACAGCTTGCGGTCCGACAGCATCACGAGGGGGAGGAAGAAGTTGTTCCAGATCGCGGTGAACTGGAAGAGGAAGATGGTCACGAAGCCCGGCATGACCATGCGCAGCCCGATCGACCAGAAGACGCGCAACTCGCCGGCTCCGTCGATACGGGCGGCCTCCAGCGCCTCGTTCGGGATGTAACCGGCGGAGAAGACCCGGGCGAGGTAGACGCCGAACGGGTTGACGAGGACCGGGATCAGCACGGACCAGTAGGTATTGACGAGGCCGGTCTTGGACGCCAGGAGATACATCGGCAGGGCGAGCGCGGTGGTCGGGACCAGCACGCCCATCAGCACCAGGCCGAACAGCTTCTCCTTGCCCCGGAATTCGTACGTGTCGAAGGCGTACCCCGCGGCGACACAGATCAGCGAGCAGACGACCGCGCCGCCACCCGCGTAGATGAGGCTGTTGAGGTACCAGCGGAAGTAGATGCCGTCGCCGTAGGAGGCGAGGTTCGACAGGTTCTCGCCGAGGTTGAAGCCGTCGAAGGAGAACGCGTTGCCCGCGAGCAGGCCGCCGGTGTCCTTGGTGGCGGCGGTGACCAGCCAGACGAGGGGGAAGAGCATGTAGACGACCGCGAGGACCAGGAAGCCGTTGACCGCCGTCCTGGACATCCAACGGCTCTTAGGGGCTGAGGAGTTCATGCCTTCCTGGCCTTCTGTCCGGTGAAGCGGGTGACGACGAAGGACAGCAGCGCGGCGGTGAGGGCCAGCAGGATGGAGGCCGCGGCCGCGAGGCCGTAGTCGTTGCGTTCGAAGGCCGCGGTGTACGCGTACATGTTCGGCGTCCAGGTGGAGGAGACGGCGGATCCAGTGCCCTTGTTGAGGATCAGCGGTTCGGTGAACAGCTGCAGCGAGCCGATGACCGTGAACAGGGCGACCATCACGACGGATGCGCGGATCAGCGGCACCTTGATGCTCAGCGCGATGCGCCAGGCGCCCGCCCCGTCGACGGTGGCTGCTTCGAGCACGGAGCGGTCGATGGCCTGCAGCGCCGCGTAGAAGATCACCATGTTGTAGCCGAGCCATTCCCACAGGGCGATGTTGACGACGGACGGGAGCGCGCCCTCGGGGGAGAAGAAGTCGAAGCCGATACCGCCGGACTCCATGGCGCTGATGACCGGGCTGAGCTGCGGCGTGTAGAGGTACACCCAGATCAGCGCGGCGATGATGCCTGGCACGGCATGCGGCAGGAAGAGCGCGAGCTGGAAGAACCGGCGGGCGCGGGCCAGCGTGGAGTCCAGCAGCAGGGCGAGGGCGAGGGCCCCGATGAGCAGCAGTGGAATGTAGAAGAGGCAGTATCCGAGGAGTACGCCGAAGCCCTCGCGGAACGCCCGGTCGCCCAGCGCCGCCGTGTAGTTGTCGAGTCCGCTGAAGACGGTCTCGGTGCCGCCGAAGCCCAGGCCGGACTGTTTCTCGGTGAACAGGCTGAGCCAGACCGCGTATCCGGTCGGCACCACCATCGCCAACGTGAACAGTACGAAGAAGGGCCCCAGCAGGATGGCGGCGGCTCTGGTCGTCCGGGCGCGGTTCATCAGCCTGCGTCCTCGACCTTCAGACCGCGCTTCTTCAGTTCGGCGACCGTGGCGTCATGGCCCGCCTTGACCGCGTCGGTGATCGTCGTGCCGCCGGCCGCGACCTTGCCGAACTGGTCCTTGACGGTGGTGTTCGTCGTGCCGGTGGTCGGACCCCAGGTCCAGTCGGGGCCGATGGACGCCGCCGCGTCCTCGAACACCTGGTAGATGTCCTCGCCGCCGTAGAATTCCGCGTCGAAGGCCTTCTTCGCCACCGGACGCAGCTCGGCCGCGGCCGGGAAGGCGCTCGACGTGCCGGACTCGATCCGGGCCTTGATGCCGTCCTCGGAGGTCGACATCCAGGTGGCGAACTCGACCGCGGCCTTCGCCTTCTTGCTGGTCTTCGTCACCGCGAAGGTGGAGCCGCCGAGCATGCCGCTGGCCGGCTTGCCGTCCCAGCTGGGCATCGGGGCGACCGCCCACTTGCCGCTCTGCTCGGGCAGGGTGCCCTTGAGGACGCCCGCACCCCAGGAGGCGCCGAGATAGCCGACGGTGCCGCCGCTCTTCAGGGAGTTGGTCCACTCGGGGCTGAACGAGGCGTTGGCGCGTATGAGGTCGTCGTCGAGCAGACCCTGCCAGTAGTCGGCGACCTTGTTGGTGGCCGCGTCGGTCGTGTCGACCTTCCAGGTGTCGCCCTCGGCCTTGAACCACTGGGCGCCGGCCTGCCAGGCCATTGCCTGGAACGTGGTCGGGTCGTCGGGGAAGAACGTGCCGATGCGGGCCTTCTTGTCGGCCTTCTTGATCTTTTCGGCCGCCTTGCGGAACTCGTCCCAGGTGGTGGGGACCTCGACGCCGTACTTCTCGAACAGGTCCTTGCGGTAGTAGAAGGACTGCGGCGAGGCGTCGAAGGGGACGGCCCAGTTCTTGCCGCCGAGCGTCGTCAGTTCCACCGCCTGCGGCAGCAGCTTCTTCCTGATGTCGTCGGTGAAGTACTGGCCGATGTCCTGGAGCGCGCCCTGACTGACGTACTCCGGGAGCTGCGGGTACTCGATGGAGACCAGGTCGGGGGCGTTGCCCGCCTTCACCGCGTTGGAGATCTTGGCGTAGCCGCCCGCATTGCCGGACGGGATCTCCTCGTACACGACCTTGATGTTCTTGTGCGAGGCGTTGAACGCGTCAACGACCTCCTTGGACCCCTTGGCCCAGCCCCAGAAGGTGATGCTGACGGGCTTGCCGTCGCTTCCGGGCGCGGCGCTGTCGTCGCCGCTGCCGCCGCAGGCCGTGAGTACGGCGAGGGCGGTGGCGGCGCCGACGAGGGCAAGGGACGTTCTGCTCGAACTGCGGCTCACAGCGAGGCTCCTGAACAGGCGACGACATTGGCGTTGGCCGTGATCCTTGAACCAGTCGTGACCGAAGTCAAGAGCGAAAGATTGATTGATCGAAAAAAGATCAAATAAGTTACGTACGGAAGCGGGCGGTGGGAGCTGCGGGAGGGACCGCGTGGGGACGGGTTACGGGAGGGGTGAACCGCACGAGTCGCGGACCCGCAGCTGCGGCAGCAGCGTCAGATGGCGCCGCGGCGCACCCTCGCCCCCGCCCAGCCGTTCCACCAGCAGTTCGGTGGCATGCCGGCCCACATCGCGCTTGGGCGGCGCCACCGCCGTCAGCGGTGTGTCCGCGAGCGCCGCCACCTCGTCGTCGTACGCGATCAGCGCCAGGTCGTCCGGCACCCGCACACCCAGCTCGGCCAGGCGCTGCACCACCTGGATCGCGTCCACGTCGTTGTGGATCAGCGCCGCCGTGGCCACCCCCGAGACGACCGCCTCGCGCAGCGCCTGCACCGCCGCCTCGAAGGCGTCGGGGGCCAGCTCCGCCGGTACGGAATCGATCACGTCCTGCGGTGCGCGCAGCCCCAGCACGGCCAATGCCTCCGCGTATCCGGACCGCACCGCGACCGCTGTCGGGGAGTCGGCGCGGGCCATCAGCAGCGGCGCCCCGTGTCCCAGTTCCACCAGGTGGCGCACGGCGAGCAGCACCCCGTGGGCATGGTCCGAGCAGACCCGGTCCAGGCCGTCCAGCCGCGAGCCCGCGGCGGGCCGGCGCTCCAGCAGCACCGTGGGCACCGGCAGTGAGGCGATCCAGTCGCCGAACGCCGCCGGGTCGCCGGGATGCTGCCAGCCTGGCGCGATCAGCAGGCCCTCGGCGCCCGCCGAGAGCAGCCCCTCGGTGCGCGCGTGGTCCTCCTCGGGCCGGTAGTCCGAGATCCGCAGGATCAGCCGGGCCCCGGCCCGGGCCGCCGCCTCGTGCGCCCCGCGGATGACCTCGGCGAAGTAGTACGTCGCTGAGGGCGCGAGCATGCCGAGGACCAGGCCGCTGCCTGCGCCGGTGGCCGCACCGGAGGCGGCACCGGTGGCCGCGTGGTCCTGCGGCCAGGAGACCGAGCCGTGCACCCGGTCCAGCAGGCCCCGGCCCGCCAGCTCCTCCACGTCCCGGCGCGCCGTGACGGGCGAGACGCCCAGCTGGGAGGCGAGATCGGAGACCCGGGCCGAGCCCCGTTCCCGTACCAGCCCCAGCAGCCGGTCATGACGTTCAGCAGCAGTTTCGCGCACGGCAGCAGTCCCCTCGTAGTGATCCGACCCCGGGGTCGACCCTAGTCCAGCGTGATCGAACGATGGAAGTTTCGATCATTCAAACGCAATCCATTGACGTTCGATCAATCCGAGTCCAGGATTCCGGCGATGCCGACTCGACCCTGACTGTTCGTACGGAGGAATTGTGAGACATCGCGTCACCGTCGCAGCGCTCGCGGCCCTGACTGCTGCCGCGGGTGTGACCGTCGCGGACCAGGGAGCCGCACAGGCCGCGCCCACCGGCCGCACCTTCCATGTCGACTGCTCGGCCGACCCGGCCGGTGCCACCGGCAGCAAGGAGCATCCGTGGACCACCCTGGCCGAGGCCGGCGCCCCCACCTACGGCCCCGGCGACCGGCTGCTCTTCAAGCGCGGCACCACCTGCACCGGCACCTTTGCCCCGCAGGGTGAAGGCTCCGCCCGCGCGCCCTTCACCATCGCCGACTACGGCAGCGGCGAGGCCCGCGCGAAGCTCGACGGCGCGGGCGCCCACGACGTCGTCCTGCTCTCCAACACGCAGTACGTGCACCTCGGCGACCTGGAGATCACCAACGCCGCCGCCCCCGGCAGCGAGCGCAACGGGGTCCGGCTGCGCCTGACCGACTACGGCACCGCCCGCGGCTTCAAGATCTCCGGCCTGTACATCCACGATGTGCGCGGCGGCGACTACAAGACGGTCTCCGGCTCCAGCGCGATCCAGATCGCGGTCGAGGGGAAGGCGAAGCCGAGCGCGTACGACGGTCTCGACATCAGCCACAACCGCATCGAGGACGTCGACCGCGAGGGTATCTACTTCAAGTCGACCTTCTCCAAGCGCGATCTGGTCGGCCAGCAGCAGGACCCGAACGTCTACCCGGGGGAGTGGACGCCCAGTACCGGCGTCCGGATCCACCACAACACGCTGAAGTCCCTCGCGGGTGACGGCATGAAGCTCGACACCACCAGCGGCGCCCGCATCGACCACAACAGGGTCGACGGTTTCCAGCTCCGCTCGCCCTCCGCCAACGCCGGCATCTGGACCTTCAACACCGACGACACGACCATCGAGTACAACGAGGTCTCGGGCGGCGGAAACACCCACGACGGCATGTCCTTCGACGCCGACGGCGCCTCGCAGAACACCGTCTTCCAGTACAACTACAGCCACGACAACGCCGGTGGCTTCCTGCTGATCTGCCCGTACAGCGGCGCCAAGACCATCGGCACGGTCGCCCGCTACAACGTCAGCCGGAACGACGGCGCGCGCCTCATCCAGAACTGCTGGGGCCCGATCCTCGACACGCAGATCTACAACAACACGTTCCACAACAAGGAGAAGGTGCCCGGCTACCTCGTCCAGGACGACGCCGGAAGCCCCGCCACCACCCAGCACGAACTGTCCGTCCGGAACAACATCTTCGTGAGCGAGGGCACCGGCGGCTACGCGTTCAAGAACCCGACCCCCGGGCTCTCCTTCGACCACAACGCGTTCCACGGCATCGACATGACCCGCCCCAACCCCGGCGGCATCACCGAGGACCCGAAGCTGCGGGACGACTTCCGGCTCGGCGACGGCTCGCCCGCCCTGGCCGCCGGAGCCGTCATCGAGAACAACGGTGGCAAGGACTGGTTCGGCAACGAGCTGAAGCCCGGCGCCCCCAACATCGGCGCGTACGCGGGCCGCGGCGTCAAGTAAGACCGACCGGCACATGGGGGGTCGGAGTGGGAGCGGGGCTGGGTGCGTGCAGCTGCAAGGCGGAGGACTGAGCCATGGTGATGGACGACAACGCGGCAGATGTGCGTGCCCAGCCCCGCGACGCCGCCCCCCATGTGCCGGTCTGTCTCATCCGCTCACCGTCCGACCGCCCTACTGCGGACCGTACTTGCGGCCTGTCTTGGAGGTGACCCCTCCGAGCAGGCCGCGCGGCGCCACCTTCGCCAGCCCCATCAGCGCCTTGTACCGCGCGTCCGGGATCGACACCGACTTCCCGCGCGCCAGATCCGCCAGCGCCGAGGCGACCAGCTTGTCCGCGTCGAGCCACATCCAGCCCGGGATGTTGTCGGTCCCCATCCCGGCGCGCTCATGGAACTCGGTCCGTACGAAGCCGGGGCACAGCGCCATCAGCCGCACCCCCGAACCGGCCAGGTCCTTCGCCGCGCCCTGGGTGAACTGAACAACCCACGCCTTGGACGCGCCGTACGTTCCGCGCGGTACGAACGCCGCCACCGAGGCCACATTGACCACCCCGCCCCGCCCGCGTTCCTTCATCCCCGCCGCGGCAGCCGAGGTCAGCCGCAGCACCGCCTCGCAGTGCACTTTCAGCATCTTCAGCTCGTCCGCCATCGACACATCCAGATAGCGGCCCTTGTTGCCGAACCCGGCATTGTTGATCAGCAGATCGACAGGCTGCCGGCGGTTCGTCAGCCGCGCCTCGACCGAGGCGATCCCGTCGTCCTCGGAGAGGTCGGCGGTCAGCACCTCGGCCTCGATGCCGTGCCGGTCGTGCAGCTCGGTGGCCTGTTCCTGGAGCCGTTCCGTGCTGCGCGCCACCAGCACCAGGTTGTGCCCGTCTGCCGCAAGACGCCGCGCGAAGGCGGCCCCGATTCCCGCGGTCGCGCCCGTAATCAGTGCAGTCGTCATACGCGGCACGTTAGCGCCCCGCACGCCGCACTGATCACTCGCCGGGTGCCTGCGACGCCACGTACTTCAGGGCGGCGCGCAGCGTCTCGGGATGCAGTGCGTCCCGGGCCGTGAGCAGCTCCGGCAGCAGGTCCCGTCGCGTCGTCGCCGCCAGGAACTGCATCCGTACGGTGACGTCGTGGTCCGGCCGGTGCACGATCTCGACCGGGTCCCCGGCGCGGATCTCGCCCGGCTCGATCACCCGCAGGTAGGCACCCGGAGCGGCCGCCTCCGTGAATCGCTTGACCCAGTGCTTCTCTCCGAGGTGGCCGGCGAACGTGCGGCACGGAATGCGGCCCGACGTCACCTCCAGGACCAGATCGGGTCCGATCCGCCAGCGCTCGCCGATCCTCGCGTCGCTCACGTCCAATCCGGCGGTCGTCAGGTTCTCGCCGAACGCGCCGTTGGCCAGCGGGCGGCCGAGCGAACGCTCCCAGACGTCGAGATCCTCGCGGGCGACGGCGTACACGGCCTGGTCCGAGCCGCCGTGATAGCGCAGATCGCACACCGCGTCCCCGGCCACCCCACTGCCGCCGCTGCCCTTGGGACCGGGATCGGTGACCCGCACCGGGCCGTCGGCCGGCTGCTTGCCGATCCCGGTCACGCCGCCGGCGGCGTCGGTGTAGTCGACGGCCTCGGGCCGTCCCACATTCACAGTCAGCAGTTCCATGCAGCGAACGCTAGCGCCGCGACCGGCACTAGCGACCCCATCCTCAAAGCTACACGCGAATAATTCGCATGTGTTCCAAGCTGCCCTTATGGTTGAAGAGTGATCGAAGCCCGTCATCTCCGTGTCCTGCGCGCCGTGGCCGCCACCGGCTCGTTCTCCGCCGCCGCGCGCGAACTGGGCTGCACCCAGCCCGCGGTCAGCCAGCAGATGAAGGCTCTGGAGTCCTCGGCCGGCACCACGCTACTGATCCGGACAGGCCGCGAGATGCGGCTCACCCAGGCGGGTGAGGCGCTGGCACGTCACGCGTCCGGCATCCTCGCCGGGCTGACCGCCGCCGAGGAGGAGGTCGCCGCGATCGCCGGGCTGCGGGCCGGCCGGGTCCGGCTCGTCTCGTTCCCCAGCGGCAGTTCCACTCTGGTTCCCGGGGCACTGGCCGCCCTGCGCGCCGCCCACCCGGGGACGAGGGTCTCCCTGGTCGACGCGGAGCCGCCGCGCTCGGTCGAGATGCTCAGGGAGGGGGACTGCGACATCGCTCTGGCGTTCCGCTACGGCGCCTCGGGCGGCGAGTGGGAGGACCTGGTCGTGCGCCCCCTGCTCACCGACCGGCTGATCGGCCTGGTTCCCGACGGGCACCGGCTGGCCGGCGCGGACGCGGTGGGGATCGGTGAACTGGCCGACGAGTCCTGGATCGCGGGCTGCCCGCGCTGCCGTCGACAGCTGGTGGAGGTCTGCGAGAAGTCCGGCTTCATTCCCCGGATCGACTTCGCCACCGACGACTACCCCGCGGTGATCGGCCTGGTCGGCGCCGGTCTGGGAGTGGCCGTACTGCCGGAGCTGGCGATCGAGTCGGTACGTCCCAAGGGGGCCCGTACGGTGACGGTGGAGCCGGCGATCGAACGCGAGATCGTCGCGCTGACTCTTCCCGACCTGGCCCACGTTCCCGCGGTGGCAGCCACCCTGGACCAGCTGTCCCTGGCGGCCGCCCGCTAGGCCGGGTCCGGGGCATGCCACTGGCCCGCCCCGCAGGCATGCGGTGCAGGAACGTTTCTTCCGTTGTTTTGCAAGGCGCGGAAGGATCGATCAGCCGTGTCCGGACGGGGCGGCCATCCCTGTAGGTGCCGCCGCGATCAGCCGGTTGCGGGCCCGTCCCATGAGCTCCTCACGCTCGTCCTCGGTCAGTCCGCCCCACACTCCGTAGGGCTCGCGCACTGCCAGGGCGTGCGCCGCACACTCGGCCCGTACCGGGCATCGCATGCAGACCTCTTTCGCCGAGTTTTCGCGGGCGCTCCGTGCCGCTCCGCGCTCACCCTCCGGATGGAAGAACAGCGAGCTGTCGACCCCACGGCAGGCCGCCAGCAGTTGCCAGTCCCACAGATCGGCGTTGGGTCCGGGAAGGCGGGAGAAATCTGCCATTGCTTGTCTCCTCGAAACCTTGGTGGGTCGGAAACGTCGTTGTCGTTCGTCGTTGGACCGGTGCCCATGACCGTACATCTACGGTGCTAGTAGATGTAAATATGACTGATTGCGAATCTAGCCACAGACACCAGCAAAAGGGAAGAAAAGTGACTAAATGGGGCATACGTTCAAGTGAAGTTCGGTTGACGGCTTGACGATCCGCGCCGCTCTCCTCTGTGCACGGCCCCTCACGTAGAGTGCCGAACCCGCCCTGCGGGCCCGTAACTCTTTCGAGTGACCATCGTTGAGAGTGCGGAGGCGGTTGGCAGAAAAAGCGATCGGGCAGATGTCCGAGAGCGTCAATCGCACAGGTGACGACTTGTAACAGCCTGGAGGCTCAAGGTGACGCGCATCAGCTGCGGAGGACGGCCATGACATCCGTCCTCGTCTGCGACGACTCCCCGCTTGCCCGAGAGGCGCTCCGTCGCGCGGTCGCGACCGTGCCCGGCGTCGAGCGTGTGACGACGGCGGCCAACGGCGAGGAAGTTCTCCGCCGCTGGGGAGCCGACCGTTCGGATCTGATTCTGATGGACGTACGCATGCCCGGCCTGGGAGGTGTGGAGACGGTCCGGCGGCTGCTCTCCGCCGACCCCGGGGCCCGGATCATCATGCTGACCGTCGCGGAGGACCTGGACGGTGTCGCGCTCGCGGTCGCCGCCGGTGCCCGCGGATATCTGCACAAGGACGCCTCCCGCGCGGAGCTGCGGGCGACCGTCACCCAGGCGCTGGCCGATCCGACGTGGCGGCTCGCCCCGCGTCGGCTGCGGTCCGCCGAGATGGGTGCGGCGCCCACGCTCACCGCGCGTGAGATCCAGGTGCTCGAAGGGATGAGCCATGGCCGTTCCAACGCGGAGATCGGGCGCGAGCTCTTTCTCTCCGAGGACACGGTGAAGACGCACGCCAGGCGGCTGTTCAAGAAGCTCGGCGCCTCGGACCGGGCGCACGCCGTCGCACTCGGCTTCCGCTGGGGCCTGGTCCGCTGATGACCGGCCATGACCGGTAGCCGGCCGCTTCCCCGTCCGCACTTCGGCGGACGGGGTGACGGGGCGGCAGGACGTCGATCGGCTGCTCGGCGGCCGCGGTATGTGACGCTTCCCGGCCGATGACGCATCCTTGAGATGTGGAGTTCCTCGGGAACGATTCGGTCGAGCGGAAGGGGAGGGCGCAGGACATGACTTCCGGCGCACCCGCTCATAACGCTTCGGTGCACAACTGCGGACGCGGTGCCGCGGATGAAGCGGCGTCGAGGCACCATGGTCCGATGCGCGACGACGAGACGACGGTGATCGGTGCTCTGGTGCAGCGCGCCGTCGACGGAGACGCCCAGGCCACCCATGACCTGCTGGCCCATGTCCATCCCCTCGCGCTGCGCTATTGCAGGTCCAGGCTGAACCGGTTGCCCGGTGATGCTCGCCACTTCGTGGAGGACCTGGCGCAGGAGGTCTGTGTCGCGGTACTGATGGCGTTGCCGCGCTACAAGGACACCGGCAGGCCCTTCGAGGCTTTTGTCTTCGCCATCGCCGGCCACAAGGTTGCCGATCTCCAGCGGGCCGCGATGCGGCACCCGGGGTCGACCGCCGTGCCCTCCGACGAGATGCCGGAGCGGCCGGACGATTCACTCGGGCCCGAGGAGCGTGCGCTGCTCAGCAGCGACGCGGCCTGGGCCAAGAAACTCCTCGCCAATCTTCCGGAGAACCAGCGTGAGCTGCTGGTTCTCCGGGTCGCGGTCGGTCTGACCGCCGAGGAGACCGGACAGATGCTCGGCATGTCGCCGGGTGCGGTCCGGGTTGCTCAGCACCGCGCACTGAGCAGGCTGCGCGCCCTCGCCGAGCAGTAGAGCGGCGTCGGATGTCCTTGTACGCAGGTTCCGTACGAAGCTACAGAACCTCTAGGTGATCTTGATCGTGGAATGAGACACCCCCGGAGGCCGTTAGCATGGACATCCGCACCGATCAAGGCCATTTGGGGAAGGTGTCATGACTGCAAACGTCGACGGAGTGCCCGAGAAATTCGCGACGCTCGGGCTGACATACGACGACGTGCTGCTGCTGCCCGGCGCGTCCGACATGGCGCCCGATCAGATCGACACCTCCTCGTACATCTCCAAGAACGTACGGGTGAACATCCCGCTGCTCTCCGCAGCGATGGACAAGGTCACCGAAGCCCGCATGGCGATCGCCATGGCCCGGCAGGGCGGCGCCGGTGTACTGCACCGCAATCTCTCCATCGCCGACCAGGCCAACCAGGTCGACCTGGTGAAGCGCTCCGAGTCCGGGATGGTCACCGACCCGATCACGGTGCACCCGGACGCGACCCTGCGTGACGCCGACGAGCTGTGCGCCAAGTTCCGCATCAGCGGCGTGCCGGTCACCGACGCCGCGGGCAAGCTGCTCGGCATCGTCACCAACCGCGACATGGCCTTCGAGTCCGACCGTTCGCGCCAGGTGCGCGAGGTCATGACGCCGATGCCGCTCGTCACCGGCAAGGTCGGCATCTCGGGCGTGGACGCCATGGAGCTGCTGCGCCGCCACAAGATCGAGAAGCTTCCGCTGGTCGACGACGCCGGGGTCCTCAAGGGCCTCATCACCGTCAAGGACTTCGTCAAGGCCGAGCAGTACCCGAACGCCGCCAAGGACAAGGACGGCCGACTGCTGGTCGGCGCCGCCGTCGGTGTCGCGGGCGACGCGTACGAGCGGGCCCAGGCGCTCATCGAGGCGGGCGTCGACTTCATCGTCGTCGACACCGCGCACGGCCACTCCCGCCTCGTCTCCGACATGGTCGCCAAGATC
Source organism: Streptomyces sp. NPDC051020 (assembly GCF_040683105.1). Lineage (NCBI taxonomy): Bacteria > Bacillati > Actinomycetota > Actinomycetes > Kitasatosporales > Streptomycetaceae > Streptomyces > Streptomyces sp. NPDC051020. Next base: position 127,140 of record NZ_JBFBCG010000005.1, read on the forward strand.
AAGTCGAACTCCTCGGTCGATGTCATCGGCGGCAACGTCGCCACCCGTGACGGCGCCCAGGCGCTGATCGACGCGGGCGTGGACGGCATCAAGGTCGGCGTCGGCCCCGGTTCCATCTGCACCACCCGCGTGGTCGCCGGTATCGGTGTGCCGCAGGTCACGGCGATCTACGAGGCCTCGCTCGCCGCCAAGGCGGCCGGTGTCCCGGTCATCGGCGACGGCGGCCTGCAGTACTCCGGCGACATCGCCAAGGCTCTCGTGGCCGGTGCGGACACCGTGATGCTCGGCTCGCTGCTCGCGGGCTGCGAGGAGTCCCCGGGCGAGCTGCTCTTCATCAACGGCAAGCAGTTCAAGTCGTATCGCGGCATGGGTTCGCTTGCCGCGATGCAGTCCCGTGGCGACCGCAAGTCGTTCTCCAAGGACCGCTACTTCCAGGAGGGCGTCGCCTCCGACGAGAAGCTCGTCCCCGAGGGCATCGAGGGTCAGGTCCCGTACCGCGGCCCGCTCTCCGCGGTCGTCCACCAGCTCACCGGCGGTCTGCGCCAGTCGATGTTCTACGTCGGCGGCCGCACCGTCCCGGAGCTCCAGGCCAACGGCCGGTTCGTACGGATCACCTCGGCGGGGCTCAAGGAGAGCCACCCGCACGACATCCAGATGACGGTCGAGGCGCCGAACTACAGCAGGAAGTAACGCATCACCACAGGTGAGGGGCGGTCCGGGCGCACCGGGACCGCCCCTCAGCCGTGTGTCGGGGATACTGGGAACGCAGACGTAGAGGGAAAGGCCACACCATCGTGACTGAGATCGAGATCGGGCGCGGCAAGCGCGGCCGCAGGGCGTACGCATTCGACGACATCGCCGTCGTTCCGAGTCGTCGTACCCGCGACCCGAAGGAGGTCTCGATCGCCTGGCAGATCGACGCCTACCGGTTCGAGCTGCCGTTCCTGGCCGCACCCATGGACTCCGTGGTCTCCCCGCAGACCGCGATCAGGATCGGCGAGCTGGGCGGCCTCGGTGTCCTCAACCTCGAGGGCCTGTGGACCCGGCATGCCGACCCGCAGCCGCTCCTCGACGAGATCGCCGAGATGCCCGTGGAGTCGGCGACCCGCCGCCTCCAGGAGATCTACGCGGCCCCGATCCAGGAGGAGCTGATCGGGCAGCGCATCAAGGAGGTGCGCGACTCCGGTGTCGTCACCGCCGCCGCGCTCTCGCCGCAGCGCACCGCGCAGTTCTCCAAGGCCGTCGTCGACGCAGGTGTGGACATCTTCGTCATCCGCGGTACGACGGTCTCCGCCGAGCACGTCTCGGGCGCGGCCGAGCCGCTCAACCTCAAGCAGTTCATTTACGAGCTGGACGTCCCGGTCATCGTCGGCGGCTGTGCCACGTACACCGCGGCCCTGCACCTGATGCGGACCGGCGCGGCCGGTGTCCTCGTCGGCTTCGGCGGCGGCGCCGCGCACACCACGCGCAACGTCTTCGGCATCCAGGTCCCGATGGCGACCGCGGTCGCCGATGTGGCCGGGGCCCGCCGCGACTACATGGACGAGTCCGGCGGCCGGTACGTGCACGTGATCGCGGACGGCGGCGTCGGCTGGTCCGGCGACCTGCCGAAGGCCATCGCCTGCGGTGCGGACGCCGTGATGATGGGCTCCCCGCTGGCCCGCGCGACGGACGCGCCCGGCCGCGGCCGGCACTGGGGCATGGAGGCCGTCCACGAGGACGTGCCGCGTGGCAAGCTGGTCGACCTGGGCTCCGTCGGCACGACGGAGGAGGTCCTCACCGGCCCCTCGCACACCCCCGACGGTTCGATGAACATCTTCGGTGCGCTGCGCCGGGCGATGGCGACGACGGGATACAGCGACCTCAAGGAATTCCAGCGCGTCGAGGTGACGGTGGCGGACTCGCAGCACCGCCGCTGATTGTTCCCGGACATACGGGAGGGCCCGGACCGCTCGTGCGGTCCGGGCCCTCCCGTATGCGTGCGGTCAGTCGCTCGCCTTCTTGGCACCGCCATAGGCGGCGACGGCGGCGATGGCGATGAACAGGTACGTCTTGAAGCCCGCGGCCTCGCTCCAGGCGTCGGTCAGCGGACCGAACTTGTCGAAGAAGACGTCCGTGAACGAGACGCTGAACTTGTCGGACACGATCACGGCCATGCCGATGAGCTGGCCGAGGTAGACCGCACCGGGCGACAGGACGGCGCTGACGATCGGCAGGACCGGGTTGCTGCCGCCGACCTTGCCCGCGGCGAAGCCGATCAGGAAGCCGACACCGATGGCGATGTAGCTGACCTCGCGCTCGATCGCACCGGCGATGACGCCGTAGAGCACCGCCGTGACGATTGCCGTGATCACGGCGGTGACCGCACCCAGAGCGATGTTGTTGCGGGCGGGAGCGGCCGGTGCGAACGGCGCGCCGCCGAACTGGCCGGGCTGCTGACCCGCGAACGGGTTGCCGGTCGGGACGCCGGGCTGACCCGGCTGCTGACCGGCGTACGGGTTGCCGCCGGGCTGGGCGTCGTAGGGCTGCTGCGACTGATTCGGCGGCGGCACGGGCTGACTCATGGTGGTATCCCCCTGGGACGGAGCGCACGACTGTGCGAGAAGTGACGCCGCAGGCTAGCAGCCGCCTGTGACATCGCCCACTGAAATCCTTGGGGGAGCCGCGCTCACAACCGGTGTGCGGCTCCGGCCGGGGTGGCGCCGCGGGTGTCCAGAAGGAGCTGGGCCTTCACGGCGAGGCCCTGGAGGTCGTACGTACGGTGGTGCTGCAGCAGCAGCGTCAGGTCCGCGCTCGCCGCCGCCTCGTACAGCGAGTCGGCGCGCGGGACAGGCAGTTCGCGTACGCGCCAGTCCAGGACGTGCGGGTCGTGATAGCCGATCTGCGCGCCCATGTCCATCAGTCGCGTCGCGATCTCCCGGGCGGGGGACGCCTCCTGGTCGGCGAGGTCCGGCTTGTAGGTGACGCCGAGGAGCAGGACCCTGGCGCCGCGGACCGACTTGCCGTGTTCGTTCAGCAGGGTGGCGCAGCGCTGGATCACGTAACTCGGCATCCGGTCGTTGATCTCCTGGGCGAGCGAGACCATCCGCAGCGGGTGGCCGGGGGTGCGGCTGCTGTACGGGAGGTAGCCCGGGTCGACCGGGGCGCAGTGGCCTCCGACGCCGGGGCCCGGACGGAACGGCTCGAAGCCGAACGGCTTGGTCTCGGCGCACCGGATGACGTCCCAGAGGTCGACACCGAGGTCGTGGCAGAGCACCGCCATCTCGTTCACCAGGGCGATGTTGACGTGCCGGAAGTTGGTCTCCAGAACCTTCGTCATCTCGGCCTCGCGCGGCCCGCGGGCGCGTACGACCTTGTCGGTGAGCCGGCCGTAGAACGCGGCGGCCGATTCGGTGCAGGCGGGAGTGAGGCCGCCGATGACCTTGGGGGTGTTGGCGTAGACGTGGGCGCGGTTGCCCGGGTCGAGACGGCTGGGGGAGCAGGCGAGGTGGAAGTCGCGTCCGGCGCGCAGTCCTGAGCCCTCTTCGAGGAGGGGGCGAACGAAACTCTCGGTGGTGCCGGGGGGCACGGCCGATTCCAGCAGGACCGTGGTGTGCGGGCGGAGGCCGGCGGCGAGGGCGCGGGTGGCGTCGGCGACGGCGGTGAGGTCGATGGTGCGGTCGGCGCCGAGAGGGGTGGGCGCGCAGATCACGGCGGTACGGACCCGGCCCAGCTCGGCCGGGTCGGTGGTGGGCCGGAAGCCCCTCGAGAGCATCCTGCGGATCTCCGAGGCGGTGAGGGCGCCTTCGACGGGGGTGCGGCCGGCGGAGAGCTCGGCGAACGGGTGTGGGTCGGTGTCGTAGCCGACGGTGCGGATACCGGCGGCGACGGCGGCTTGGGCGAGAGGCAGGCCGAGATGACCGAGTCCGATGACGGCGAGGTCTGCGGGCATAGAAGTGGCCGTCCTTCCCTAAGACCATGAGAGCAGAAAGCGCAACCGCTGAGGACAGCGCAATGTCAGACTAGGCGTAAATATGACCTATATGTCGCATTGCGAGAGGCTCGTCGTCCGGGTGTTGTCCACAGGCGGTGGCTGAAGTCGTGGACCACGGACAGAATCGAGAGGTGGCCACGGGCGCCCGACCCCCCGGTCGGACCTCAGCCCCGTGCCGGACCCACCCCGATCTACCGGGAGGCAGCGGTGAGGACAGCGACACTGGGACCCGCGGAGCGCGCCGAGGCGCTCGCCGTGATGGCCGAGCGCGAACTGGACGTGCTGGTCGTGGGGGCGGGCGTGGTCGGCGCCGGAACGGCGCTGGATGCGGCGACACGAGGGCTCTCGACCGGACTGGTCGAGGCGCGCGACTGGGCGTCCGGCACGTCGAGCAGATCGAGCAAGCTGATCCATGGGGGGCTGCGCTATCTGGAGATGCTCGACTTCGCGCTCGTGCGGGAGGCGCTGAAGGAGCGCGGGCTGCTGCTGGAGCGGCTGGCCCCGCATCTGGTGAAGCCGGTGCCGTTCCTCTATCCGTTGCGGCACAAGGGCTGGGAGCGGTTCTACGCCGGTTCGGGCGTTGCGCTGTACGACGCGATGTCGGTGTCGTCGGGACACGGCCGAGGGCTGCCTGTGCACCGGCACCTCTCCCGCCGCCGGGCTCTGCGGGTCGCGCCCGCGCTGAGGAAGGACGCGCTGGTCGGGGCGTTGCAGTACTACGACGCCCAGATGGACGACGCCCGCTACGTGGCGGCGCTGGTGCGCACGGCCGCCGGATACGGCGCGAAGGTGGCGAACCGGGCCCGGGTGATTGGCTTCCTGCGCGAGGGCGAACGGGTCGTCGGCGCGCGGGTGGAGGACGTCGAGGCGGGTGGGGAGTACGAGGTCAGGGCCAAGCAGGTGGTCAACGCGACCGGGGTGTGGACGGACGACACCCAGGCGCTGATCGGTGAGCGCGGACAGTTCCACGTCCGGGCGTCCAAGGGCATCCATCTGGTCGTCCCGAAGGACCGCATCCACTCCTCGACCGGACTCATCCTGCGGACCGAGAAGTCCGTGCTGTTCGTGATCCCGTGGGGCCGCCACTGGATCATCGGGACCACAGACACCGACTGGGACCTGGACAAGGCGCACCCGGCCGCATCCAGCGCCGACATCGACTACCTCCTCGAGCACGTCAACTCGGTCCTGGCCACCCCGCTGACCAGGGATGACGTCGAGGGTGTCTATGCCGGGCTGCGGCCGCTGCTGGCCGGTGAGTCGGACGCGACCAGCAAGCTGTCGCGCGAGCACACGGTGGCGCACCCGGCCCCGGGGCTCGTCGTCGTCGCGGGCGGCAAGTACACGACGTATCGGGTGATGGCGAAGGACGCCGTGGACGAGGCGGTGCACGGCCTCGATCAGCGGGTGGCCGACTGCGTCACGGAGGACATCCCGCTGCTGGGCGCGGAGGGCTACCGGGCGCTGTGGAACGCACGGGCGAGGATCGCGGCCCGCACGGGGCTGCATGTTGCCCGGGTGGAGCATTTGCTGAACCGGTTCGGGTCGATGACCGAGGAGATTCTGGAGTTGATCGCCGCCGATCCTTCGCTGGGCGAGCCGTTGCCGGCGGCGGACGACTACCTGAAGGCCGAGATCGTCTACGCCGCCTCGCACGAGGGGGCCCGTCATCTCGACGACGTTCTGACGAGGCGGACCCGGATCTCCATCGAGACCTTCGACCGGGGCACTCGCTCCGCGCGGATATGCGCGGAGCTGATGGCTCCGGTGCTGGGCTGGGACGAGGGGCAGATCGAGCGGGAGGTGGAGCACTACGAGAAGCGGGTGCAGGCGGAGCGGGAGTCGCAGCGTCAGCCGGACGACCTGACGGCGGACGCGGCACGGCTCGGGGCGCCGGACATCGTGCCGATCTGACGGTCCGATCGTCGGTCCGAGCCGATCGGCGGCCCTTCAGGAGGTGGGATGACGGTTCTGCCCGGTGGGGCAGAACTCGGCTTCGAGGAGCGCCGGTTCGAGGGTCGCTTCGGTCAGGGTGTCTGTGTTGATGCGGAACGTCAGGATGTGTCGGCCGTCTCGGGTGGCTGCGGTACGGACGTAGCTGCCCGCGATGTGGCCGTTGTGACCCCAGACGGTCGTCCCGCACGAGAGTTTCCGCGGATAGATGCCCATGCCGTAGGTCCCGTGCGCCGTAACGGTGTTCAGCAGGGTGCTCAGCTGGGCGGGCGGCAGCAGGCGGCCGCCCAGCAGGGCCGCGTAGAAGCGGTTCAGATCGGCGAGCGTGGAGATCAGCTCTCCGGCGGCGCCCGCGGTGCGCGGATCGAGGACGGTGACATCGCGGAGGGAGCCGTCGGCCGGGTCGCGGGAGTAGCCGCGCCCGTGCGGGGCCGGCAGGCCGGTGCGGGCGCCGGGGAGCGAGGTGCCGGTGAGATGGAGGGGCTTGATGATGCGGTATCTGATCTCGGCGGCGTAGCTGTGTCCGGTGACGCGTTGAACAACCAGGCCGAGCAGGACGTAGTTGGTGTTGGAGTAGGAGTAACCGCCGGTGGTGTTCGTGGGGCGGTGGGCCACGGCCGTTTGGATCGCGGCGATGGCGGAGACGGGGTGCGCGCCCGGGACCGCGGTGTAGTCGTAGAGGCCGCTGGTGTGGGTGAGCAGGGCGCGCAGGGTGATGCGGCGGCCGTCGTTGCCGTGACCGCGTACCAGCCCGGGCAGATGGCTGTCGACGGTGTCGGACAGCTGCAGCCTGTGCTCCCGGGCGAGTTGGAGGACGACCGTCGCGACGAACGACTTGGTGATGCTGCCTGCCCGGAACCGGTCCGCCGAGCGGATGCCGGGACCGGTCGAGCGGTAGGTGGCGTGGCCGACGGAGGAGGTGTCCCGGGTGAGAAGTGCCGCGGCCGGGGCGCCGCCCTCGGCGACGAGCCGGGGGAGGTACGCGGCTGCGGGCGTGAGGTGTGGTTCGCTGGGCAGGCTCGTTGTTCCGAGGCCGAACAGCGTGAGCACCACCAGGGTGGCGGGCAGCGCTCTGAGTGACGGCATGGCAGGGAGTCCCTTCCTCCGGCCACATCATGACGGACCCCGGACCCGGCACCATGACCGGTCCTGGGGTGAGGGACAATGAACGCTCTGCCAGGGCGGGTTGATCGCAGAGGGGACGCATGTCGGAGGCGGAGCAGGCACGGGAGCCCCAACGGGACACGGATGGACGTCTCCTTGCGGGTAGGTACCGGCTCGGGGTGGTGCTCGGCCGGGGCGGTATGGGCACGGTCTGGCGTGCTGTCGACGAGACGCTGGGCCGCACGGTCGCGGTCAAGGAGCTGCGGTTCCCGTCGGCCATCGACGAGGACGAGAAGCGTCGGCTCATCACGCGCACACTGCGCGAGGCGAAGGCGATTGCCAGGATCCGCAACAACGGTGCGGTGACGGTCTACGACGTGGTCGACGAGGACGACCGGCCGTGGATCGTGATGGAACTCATCGAAGGCAAGTCGCTCGCCGAGGCGGTGCGCGAGGACGGGGTGCTGACGCCGAAGCGCGCCGCCGAGGTCGGCCTCGCCATCCTCGACGTGCTGCGCTCGGCGCACCGCGAGGGCATCCTGCACCGCGATGTGAAGCCGTCCAACGTACTGATCGCCGAGGACGGCCGGGTCGTGCTGACCGACTTCGGCATCGCACAGGTCGAGGGCGATCCGTCGGTCACCTCGACGGGCATGCTCGTCGGCGCTCCGTCGTACATCTCGCCGGAGCGCGCCCGCGGACACAAGCCGGGACCGCCCGCGGACCTGTGGTCGCTCGGCGGACTGCTGTACGCGAGCGTCGAGGGTTCCCCGCCGTACGACAAGGGTTCGGCGATCGCCACCCTGACTGCGGTGATGACCGAGCCGCTCGACCCGCCGAAGAACGCGGGCCCGCTGGAGGAGGTCATCTACGGCCTGCTCGCCAGGGATCCGGAGGAGCGGCTCGACGACGCGGGTGCGAGGGCCCTGCTCAACGAGGTGATCCACGCCGCCGACGAGCCGGCCCCCGTGGTGCCCCCGCCGGCCGACTCCACCCAGGTCATGGCGCTGCCCGGAAGTGTCGTCGCTCCCCGCACCAAGGGGGCGTCGTCCGGCGAGGCGGCGGAGGGCGGCCGGGACCGGCTGCGCGGTGCGCTGCGTTCCGCGCGGAACGCGAAGGCGGCGCCCGGAGCGGGTGCGGCTGTCACTGCTCCTGTCTCCGCCGCCGCACCCTCTGCCTCTGCCGATTCCCCGGCTCCGGCCCGGCCCAAGGTGGCGGCAGCCTCCGCCTCCGGGGGTGTACCGCCGCAGCGCCCGGGAGGCCCGTCGAGCACGCCGGTCCGCGCGTCCCTCACGGACGTGGTGTCCCGTCGCACTCTGGCGATCATCGCGGCCGCCGTCGCGGTCGTCGTGCTCGGCACCGTCCTCGCGCTCACGCTCGGCGGGGACGACACGGACAACCGGAGCAGCGGCTCCGGCAAGGGCGGCACGTCGGCCTCGGCGGGGGCTACCACGAGCGCCGGCTCCGGAAAGGACCAGGACCAGGGTCAGGAGCAGAGCGGCGATCAGGGCAAGGGCAAGGGCAAGAACAAGGACGACGACTCGGGCAAGGGGTCGGACGAGTCCAAGGGGTCGGACGCGGGCAAGGCGGGCGCGCTGCCCGACGGCTACAAGATGGTCACCGACAAGCGGTTCCACTTCATGATGGCGATGCCTGAGAACTTCACGCCTTACAAGATCGCGGGCGCCAACTCCGGCCGGATCTACGCCGTGAACGGCGGCTACCCGCGCGTCCAGGTCGACTACAACAACTCTCCCAAGGACGATGCCGCCGCGGCCTGGAACGCGGCCAAGGGCTACATCGCGTCCACGAGCAGCGGTTACCGGCACCTCGGGATCGAGACCGTCGAGTTCAACGGCTATCCGACCGTTGCCGACTGGCAGTTCGAGCGCAATGAGAACGGGCAGCGGAGCCGCGTGCTCAATCGGGGCTTCAAGGTCGATGCCACGCACGGCTACTCGATCATGATCAGCTGCAAGGCGAGCGAGTGGAACGACGAGGCGTGCCGGACCGCGCGTGAGACGGCGTTCGCCACGTTCCGGCCCAAGGACTGAGCGGCGGTTTGCCTCGACCCTGCCGCACGGTCGGCACTTGCCACGTATGGTGAGAGGCCGAGGACCGTACGCAGTCATAACCGTAGGTGAATTGCACAGTATGTGACCGCAATTGACGGTTGATGCGGTCTCTGTGGCCGGGGGACAGCGCGCTCTGGGGAGGCGTCGTGGACGACTATGCGGGTCGGGTGCTTGCCGACCGCTACCGCCTTCCGTTGCCTCCGTCCGATGAGTACGAACTGGTCGAGACCCGGGCGTTCGACACCTACAGCGGGCAGGAGGTTCTGGTCCGGCAGGTGCCGCTGCCCGAGGTGGTGGACGCCGAGGTGCTCGACGGCGACCGGCCGGTCCCGGCGGCCCGGCGGGTGACGGGGCGGGCCGTACGACGGTCGACGGACCCGGCGGTCCGGCGCGCCATCGAGGCGGCGCAGGCGGCGGCCCAGGTCCCCGACCATCCCCGGCTCGACCAGGTCTTCGACGTGTTCGCCGAGGATGGATCGCTCTGGATCGTGAGCGAACTGGTCGCGGCCCGTCCGCTGGCCGCGCTGCTTGCCGAGCGGCCGCTGAATCCGTACCGGGCCGCCGAGATCGGCTCCGATGTGCTGACGGCCCTGCGGGTGCTGCATGCACACGGCTGGACCCACCGGAACATCACCATCCGTACGGTGCTGATCTGCGACGACGGACGCGTCATGCTGACCGGCCTGGCGGCCGGGGCGGCGGAGGAGGCGTTGTGCGGGTATGTGCCGACGCCGCAGCCCGAGGACGGGAACGGGTACGGGCGGCCCGCGCTCGAGTCGGGCCCGACCGGTCCGTATGTACCGCCCGAGGAGCCCGCCGAACGAGCCGGGCCGCCCGGACCCGTTGAGCTGCCGTCCTCGCGCGGTCCGGCCGGTGAGCTGGAGACCGTACGGTCGCCGCTGCTTTCTGACGCGGCTGCCCCCGGCGCGGACGGCTCCGCGCAGCTGCGGGCCGCGCGCGCCGGAGCCATCGCCGCCTACCGCGCGGGCGCCCGCGCCGCCGCACGCGTCAGCGAGGACCAGCGACGTGCCGGGACCGGCGAGCCGGAGGAGGCGGACCGGACCGGCAGCCTCCCCGCTCAGCGTCCCGGCCCCCCGGACATCGGCCGCCCGCATCTCACGGGTGGGTGGGGCGCCGCCGCGACGGACCCGTACGACGACGAGGGTGACGAGGACGACGACGAGTACGACGCCCCGTACGGCCGTGACGGCGGCGACGGGGGCCACGGTGGCCAGGGGCCGCCCGACCGGCGGATGCACCTGATCGGCTCATGGGGCGACGGCGCCGACTTCGGGCGCCCTGTTCCCGCGGGCGGCTCCAACGAGGACGCCCTGCGCGCCGACGCCCGTCGCCACGGCAACTTTGCACCGCAGCAGCAGGAGCACCGACAGCAGCCCACCTCCGGCCGCTGGGACGACGTCGTCGCCGGTGACCAGGGAGCCCCCGCCTACCGCGGCCCCGCCACCACCCTCGCCGCCGAGCGCGCCCGGCAGGCACGGATCGCCGTCGTCGGCGCCGTCACCGAGCGCTGGGCGCCCGAGCAGGCCGGACCGGTGCACGAGAACTGGCAGCTGGCACCGCCCATCGGCCCCGCCACCGATCTCTGGGCGCTCGGCGCCCTGCTCTACCGCGCTGTTCAGGGCCACGCCCCGTACCCCGAGGAGAACGCGGCCGAGCTCGTCCAGATGGTCTGCGGCGAGCCGCCCGCCTTCGCCGAGGAGTGCGGTCCGCTGCGTCCGGTCGTTGAGTCGCTGCTGCGCCAGGACCCCACCGAACGCCCGGACTTCGAGGAGCTGCGCGGCTGGCTGCGCTCCCTCGTGCGGTCGGCGCCCGAGCCCGAGGCCGGTCTCGACGTCGTGCCGCTGCCGTCCGTCGACGGCACCCGGCTGCCCGTCGTACGCCGCCGGGGCGAGCTGGTCCGCAAGCGCCGCGGCCGGGGCAGCGCCTTCGCGCACGGTCGCCACCGTCAGACGAGGGAGCGGCCCGAGCGGTACGAGAAGCCCCGCGAGCCCAAGGGCCCCAAGGCGCTGCGCACTCCGCCCCGCCCCCGGCAGGGCGAAGGACGTGCGCCGCGGCGGCTCGGACGGCTGCTGCTCGTACTGATCCTGCTGGGCCTGGCCGCCGCCATCGCATACGCCGTGATGTTCATGCCCAAGGCGGACAGCGGCGCCGGGCCGGGCTCCCCCTCCGGTTCCAAGGGCTCGAGCGCGGCGGCCTCGGACACCGGCTCACCCGACTCCTCCGACGGGAAGCCGCCGGCACAGTCCGAGCCGCCGTCACCGTCCCGGTCGCCCGGTGCGGAGCAGCCGCAGACCAGCCGTTCGGCCGTCGCGCTCGCACCCGGTTACACCCTGCGCAAGGACGCCGAGGGCTTCGAGGTCGGCGTCCTCAAGGGCTGGCAGCGCAGCGCCGGTGGCGCCGACCGGCGGGTCAGGTACGGCAGCGACGGGTTCAGCCTGCTGGTCGTGCCGGGCCGCGACACCGTGAAGGCGAACGGCGGCGACCCGCTCGTCTATCAGAGCGACAAGGAAAGGGAGTTGCAGCCCTTCCGGGACTCCAGCTGGTCATCGGCGACCGGGTTGCGCCGAATCGACGTCGGCCGACAGGCCATGGCGGAAGGCCAGTTCACCTGGCAGGACGAGACCGGGCGCGAGGTGTACGTCCGCAACCTCGCGATGATCGTCGACGGCCGCTACCACGTCATCCAGGTGATCGGCCCGGAGAACGAGCGGGACAAGGTGACCGCCGTCTACGAACAGGCCATCGCCTCCTACGGCGTGGACTCCTGAGGCATCGTCACCGCAAGAGCGCCCGCGCGACAAGCATCACAGTGCGGTTTCTTGGGCGGTGCGAGGTTCCGTGGTTGTACTCCCCCTCCGTAACCTGGCATTCGAAGGAAACGGGGCGGGGGACAGTGGAACGATCACAAGGAACGGGAGCGGGACTGATACTGGCCGGAAGATACCGGCTCGGTGAAGTCCTGGGGCGCGGCGGCATGGGCAAGGTGTGGCGCGCCCACGACGAAGTGCTGCATCGCACCGTCGCTGTCAAGGAGTTGACCGCCGGGCTGTACGTCGCCGAGGCCGACCGGGTCGTGCTCCATGCCCGGACCCAGAAGGAGGCCCGCGCCGCGGCCCGCATCACCCATCCCGGCGTGGTCACCGTCCACGACGTGATCGAGTACGACAACAGGCCCTGGCTCGTCATGCAGTACGTCGACGGTCCGTCACTCGCCGACGCCGCCAAGGAGAGTGGCGAGATCGCGCCGCGCGAAGCGGCCAGGATCGGCCTCCATGTCCTGAGCGCGCTGCGCGCCGCGCACACCGCCGGTGTGCTGCACCGGGACGTGAAGCCCGGCAACGTACTCCTCGCCCGTGACGGTCAGGTGCTGCTCACCGACTTCGGTATCGCCGCGATAGAGGGCGACTCGACCATCACCAGGACCGGTGAACTCGTCGGGTCCATCGACTATCTGGCGCCCGAGCGGGTACGCGGCGGCGATCCCGGTCCCGCATCCGACCTCTGGTCGCTCGGCGCCACCCTCTACTCCGCGGTCGAGGGACGCTCGCCGTTCCGTCGTACGTCCCCGATCTCCACCATGCAGGCCGTCGTCGCCGAGGAACCGCCGCCGCCCGCCCGGGCCGGCGCGCTCGGCCCGGTGATCACCGCGCTGCTCCGCAAGGACCCGGCGGACCGGCCCTCGGCGGCCGAGACGGAACGGATGCTGCTGGACGCGATGGAGGGGCGGGAGCCCCGGGCGGCGCAGGCGTACGTACCGACGCAACGGGTGCCCGAGGAAGCCCTGCGGGCGACGGACCCGGGTGCCACGGGGCGCACCGCCGGTACCGGGCCGGAGGCACTCGACCCCGAACCGCAGTTCACGGCCGGCCCGGTGACCCGCCGCAGCCGCGGCCGGTGGCGTACGACGGTCCTGGTCATCGCGCTCGCCGCGCTGGTCGGCGGTGGCGCCGGACTGGCCGCGATGAAGTTCGGCGAGAGCCCCGGAACGGGCGGCACGGAGAGCGGAACGGTCCATGCGACCGGCACTCCGCCGCACACCCCGTCCCAGGGCCCGGGGCCCGGCCCCTCCGCCAAGGCAGTGCCCGACGGCTGGCACCCGGTCACCGATCCCGAAGGATTCGGCCTGGTCGTCCCCGACGGCTGGAAACGCCGGGTGAAGGGTCGGAACGTCGACTACACCCCGGACAACGGCGAGCACTACATCCGGATCAGCGTCGACCCGGAGCCCGACTTCGACAGCCCCTACATGCACATGGTGGACCTGGAGAAGACGCTCACCGGGCGGCTGCCGGGCTATGAGCGCAAGACCCTCCACTCCAACCCCTACCGCGATCGTCCCGGATCCCTCTGGGAGTTCACCTGGACCGAATCCAAGGATCACCCCGGCCCGCGCCACGCGATCGATCAGATGTACTTCGCGGAGGACGGCGGCCCGGAGTACGCGTTGTACATGTCGGGTCCGGCGGAGGACTGGGACGCGACGCGGGGCCAGTTCGACACGATGCTGCGGGGCTGGCGCGCCCCGGGTGACGCCGGCTGACGGGGCCTGCGCGTGCGGCATGACGAGCGCACGGAAAACCAGGGGGAGCAGGGCGGCGGTGGCCGAGAACCAATCCGCGGACGACCGGCCGGAGGAGCGTGCGGAGGATCGGGCACACGAGGATCCCGCGTCCGCTGAGGACTGCGTGCCGCTGCCGCGCAGTTGTTTCGCGAACGGCCGGTCGGCCCGTCCGGCTCGGTAGATAGCCCCTGATCAGCAAATATGCCGCCAGTGAACACTGGCTCGATTTGTGGGGACTGTGAAAACCTGTTACCGGCGGGTATCCAAAGTGTGCGGCTGGACATACGCTCGCCCCATGACGGACTCGCAGGCCTCTGTTGCCCACCCTGGTTCGAACCCTGTGGCCGCCGCCCCCGCGGGCGCGCGCACAGCCGCCGACGTGGTGACGCCCGAGGTGGTCGCCCAGTTGACCCGTGGCGCCGTCGGCTCCGGCCGTACCGCGAACCACACCCCCTTCACCGGGGAGAAGCTCGCCGACCTGCCGGAGTCCACCCCCGAGGACGTCGCCGAAGCCTTTTCCCGGGCCCGCGCCGCCCAGCCCGCCTGGGCCGCCACCCCCGTCCGGGCCAGGGCCGCCGTCCTGCTCCGCTTCCACGACCTCGTACTCCAGCGCCAGGCCGAGGTCCTCGACCTCATCCAGTTGGAGACCGGCAAGGCCCGCCTGCACGCCCACGAGGAGGTACAGGCGGTCGCCATCGTCGCCCGGCACTACGGGCGCAAGGCGTCCTCGTATCTGAAGCCGAGGCGGCACACCGGTGCCGTACCGACGCTGACCAAGGCGACCGAGCTGCGCCAGCCGCGCGGCGTCGTCGGCCAGATCGCGCCGTGGAACTACCCGCTCGAACTGTCTGTCGGCGACGCGCTGCCCGCGTTCGTCGCCGGCAACGCCCTTGTGATGAAGCCCGACACGGAGACCGCCCTCACCGCGCTCTGGGCCCGTGACCTGCTGATCGAGGCCGGGCTGCCCGCCGAGGTGTTCCAGGTCGTCCTCGGTGACGGACCGGTCGTCGGCCCCGAGGTCGTCAAGCACGCCGACTACGTCTCGTTCACCGGATCCACCCGTACCGGCCGCGAGGTCGCTCAGGGAGCCGCCGCCCGCCTGGTCGGCGTCTCGCTGGAGCTCGGCGGCAAGAACGCCATGCTGGTCCTGAAGGACGCCGACGTGGAGAAGGCCGCCGCGGGCGCCGTCCGCGCCTGCTTCTCCTCCGCCGGACAGCTCTGCATCTCCATTGAGCGGCTGTACGTCCACGAGTCGGTCGCCGACGACTTCGTGGCGCGGTTCGCCGCCCGCACCAAGGCCATGCGGCTCGGCAGCTCCCTCGCGTACGGCGCCGACATGGGTTCGCTCGTCAGTGAACGCCAGCTGGAGACCGTCACGCAGCATGTCGCGGAGGCCGTCGAGAAGGGCGCCACACTCGTCGCGGGCGGCGTCGCCCGCCCCGACATCGGCCCGCTGTTCTACGAGCCGACCATCCTCGACGGCGTCGAGGCACCCATGGCCGTCTGCACCCAGGAGACCTTCGGCCCGGTCGTCTCCCTCTACCGCTTCTCCGACGAGGACGAGGCCATCGCCCTCGCCAACGCCACCCCGTACGGCCTGAACTCCAGCGTCTGGACCAAGGATTCCAGGCGCGGCCACCGGGTCGCCGCCCGGCTGCGGAGCGGCACGGTCAACATCAACGAGGGGTACGCCTCCGCCTACGGCAGCGTGCAGTCCCCGATGGGCGGCATGAAGGATTCCGGTCTCGGCCGGCGGCACGGCTCCGAGGGCATCCTCAAGTACACCGAGGCCCAGACCGTCGCCCAGCAGAGGCTGATCCCGCTCGCCCCGTCCTTCGGGATGGACGACGAGAAGTACGCGGCGTTCATGAGCCGCAGTCTGCAGGTGATGAAGGCGCTCCGCCTGCGCTGAGCCCGTAACGGGCTCCCCCACGGTAGGGAGTGGGCGCCCGACGCCCTGCGACTCCGCTTGCGGCGTTGTCGTCAGTCACCGACTCCCCCATGGCCTTAAGGGCATGGGAGGGGCCCCTTCGCGTCGACTCCTTCCTCCGCCTTGCAATCGAAGCCGCACGACGCCGCTCGCTGATCCACTCCCTATCGTGGGGGAGCCCGTAACACCGCAGCACGTTCTGTCCTTTTCGCACCGAGGAGAGCCATGTCCCAGGACAGCCCTGCCCAGAATCAGGCCGGACCGGCGGGTGAGACCGAGGACGACGCGGCGTACGACTACGACGTCCTCGTCGTCGGCTCGGGCTTCGGCGGCGCGGTGTCCGCCCTGCGGCTGAGCGAGAAGGGGTACCGGGTCGGGGTCCTGGAGGCGGGCCGCCGCTTCACCCCCGGCACCCTCCCCAAGAACTCCTGGGACATCAAGAACTACCTGTGGGCCCCCGCCCTCGGGCTCTTCGGCATCCAGCGCGTGCATCTGCTCGGCAAGGTGATGGTGCTCGCCGGGGCGGGCGTCGGCGGCGGCTCCCTCAACTACGCCAACACGCTGTACGTCCCGCCGGCCCCGTTCTTCGAGGACCGCCAGTGGGCCTCCATCACCGACTGGCAGGACGAGCTGACGCCGTACTACGACCAGGCCAAGCGGATGCTCGGGGTGCGGCTCAACCCCACGATGACCCCGTCCGACGTCCATCTGAAGGCGGCCGCGCAGGCCATGGGCGTCGGCGACACCTTCCATCTCGCCCCGGTCGGTGTCTTCTTCGGCGACGGCAACGACGCCGACGGCGCGGCGAAGGCGAAGCCCGGCAAAACGGTCGCCGACCCGTACTTCGGCGGCGCGGGCCCCGCCCGCAAGGCCTGCACCGAGTGCGGCGAATGCATGACGGGCTGCCGCCACGGCGCGAAGAACACCCTCAACGAGAACTACCTCCACCTCGCCGAGAAGGCCGGTGCGGTCATCCACCCGATGACCTCCGTCGTCGCGATCACGGACGACCCGGAGGGCGGGTACCACGTCACGACCGTCCCGACGGACCGCCGGAAGAAGGGCGGGCCGACGCGGCTGCGCGCCCGCAAGGTGGTCGTCGCGGCGGGCACGTACGGCACCCAGACCCTGCTCCACACGATGAAGGACAAGGGGCTGCTGCCCCGGCTCTCCGCCAGGCTCGGCGAGCTGACCCGTACCAACTCCGAGGCGCTCGTCGGCTCCCAGACCAGCGACCGCCGCTACCGCAGGAAGCACGGCACCGCGAAGGCCGACTTCACCCAGGGCGTCGCCATCACGTCCTCGATCCACCCCGACGAGAACACCCACATCGAGCCGGTCCGCTACGGCAAGGGTTCCAACGCCATGGGCTCCCTGTCGATCCTCCAGGTCCCGTACGGCAGCCGCCGGGTGCTGGGCTGGCTCGGCAACATGGCCAAGCACCCGACCCTCGCCGTCCGGTCGCTCTCCAACCGTCGCTGGTCGGAGCGGACCATCATCGGTCTCGTCATGCAGTCGCTGGACAACTCCCTGACGACGTACCGCAAGCCCAGCGGTATCGGAAAGGGCCTGCTCACCGCCCGGCAGGGGCACGGGGCGCCCAACCCCACCCAGATCGAGGAGGCGACGCGCAGCGCCTCGTTGCTCGCCGACGAGATCAACGGCTTCGCCGGGTCGAACGTCGGCGAACTGATGGGCACCCCGCTCACCGCGCACTTCCTCGGTGGCTGCCCGATCGGTGCGAGCGCGAAGGACGGTGTCATCGATCCGTACCACCGGCTGTACGGGCACCCGGGCATCTCGGTCGTGGACGGCTCTGCGGTCTCCGCGAACCTCGGCGTCAACCCGTCGCTGACCATCACCGCGCAGGCGGAGCGGGCCATGTCGTTCTGGCCCAACAAGGGGGAGGCGGACCCGCGCCCGGCGCAGGGCGAGGCGTACGAACGGCTGGCCGCGGTCGAGCCGAAGGCACCGGCGGTGCCGAAGGAGGCGTTCGGCGCACTGAGGCTGCCGTTCCTGGGTCTGCCGACGGTCCCGCCGAAGAAGAAGCAGTAGGGCCTCGCTTTCGCACCGGGGCGGATCCGGACAGCGGAAAGGGGCTGCACCCCCCTCCGAGTGCAGCCCCTCACGCCGACCGGTGACCTCGCCCGTTACGCGGCGGCGTCACCGTTCCTGCGGCGCCGCACGACGAACATCGCACCGGCGCCGAGCACTACGGGGGCTATGACTGCGGTGGCGGCGGCCACCGCCATGGCGCGGCGAAGCTTCATGAAGACCTCAGAAATCCGGTGTACCGCTGTGGCCGCGGTACGCGGGTGGGGACGGGCCTTCCGTGAGGGGGTCACAGCTGGGGCCGTTGTTCTGCATGCATGACCAGCCAGCCGCCGCAATGGTTGTCCCAGTGTTCACGGAATCTTTATGTGACATATGCCGCATGGCGCTCCGTCGCCCTCGTGACCTGCGGAAATTCGCCGCTGCTCCATGACCAAGGGCCCCGCGGTCCGGTGTGAACCGGCCCGCGGGGCCCTTGTCGATCAGCACCGACGTCAGGGCAGCGCCGGTGCCGAGGGGCGGCGCCGGGGGGTGGCGCCGCGGGAAGGTGGTGCGTCGAGTCGGCGCCCCCCGCGCACCGGGGGTGCGTACGAGGCGTCGACCCACGTCGTGGGTAGTGCGATATGGGGGACTTGCCCCTTGCATCGTGCTGGATCGGCTGCGTCCCGCGCAACCGTTTCGTCCGGATGCGGTCGGCTCCGGGCGTCCCCGGGGCCGACCGCTCTTGGGGTGACCGGGCAGCTGTCCCCTGCCGACCGGTCACGCACGCTGGGGCGCGGTCCCACGGCGTACCTGCAGTACGCCACACGCTCCAGCGGAGCCACGCGTGGTTTCTTCCTGGGCCGCCCCTGGCTGGCACGGACACCGGGATCAACGAAGCCACCGAGGTGCCGGTCACGCGCCGTACGGGTGAGAGCCTGTCGGGTGGCCGGTTGATTACGCTGCGACGGGGTCCTTGACGGTCTTGGTTCGGGCGGTCTTGCGGTGGGATTCATGGCTCCACCGTGATGGCTGCCCGGCGGGCCGGACGAGCATCAGGCGGATCATCGCCACCTTGATCAGGGCCTCGGAGGTCGCGGTCAGCCGTTCGTAGTCGCGGGCCGGCCGGCAGTTTCGGACCAGCCGGCCGAAACGTCGCTCCACCATCCAGCGGCGGGGCGGGACCTTGAGGCACGTGACGTCGTCGGTCCCGCTTCACGCAGTTCGCACGCCGAACCTGCGCCACCACCGACTGGACAGAACACGCGCGGCTCTGCGGCGACCGTGTGCGCGTCGTGGGCGTCTGACGGGATCGAACCCGTGCCGGGGCCCCGCACGGATGCGACCCGCCTTGATCCATTCGGCTCCGTACCTGTTCAATCTGCGGATGACCGATACCGATGCCGATGTGGATCTGGGCGCTGTCACCGCCCCCTGCGGAGCCCTCGTATTCGGGATGGCGGGCTGGATCGACTACTGGCCGCAGGTGGGACCGCCGCTGTCCGAGCGGGCCGCGGAAGCCGCAGCGGCCGGCGGCGCGTCCACTCCGAGCGAAAGGAAGGACTGACCCTGCTCCCCGTCCCGTCGGTCGACTACCGACTCGACGTCGACCAGGCCAACAGCGCCCGGCCGCACTCCACCACCCGCATCGGACTGGGCGTGCGCTACCCCAAGGGCCTGGACGGTCTGAAGCTCGCCGGGGCGAAGCTGTGGGCCTCGTACGACGACGGCACCAACTGGCAGCAGGTCCGCCTCGACGACGGCCTCAACGGCACGATCGACAACCCCGCGAACGCGGGCTTCGTGTCGCTGCGCGTGCAGGCCACCGATGCCGATGGCGACACCATCGAGCAGACGGCGACCCGCGCCTACCAGATCCGCCGCTGACCGATGCCGGGGCGCCTGCACCGCAGGCGCCCCGGCGTGCGCGTCCACCCAGCGACACCCAGCGACGGTGACATGGGCGGGCCACACATGCGGAGTCACACGCGGCCGCGGCACAGCTCCAGCAGCGTCATGGCGAGCGAGGTGCCGGGCTTGCCGAGCGCCTTCCGGTACTGGCCGAGGATCTCCATCTCGCGGGAGAGGTTGACCCGGCGGCCGCCGGAGGTGATCCGCGCCTCCTGAATGACTGCCGAGACGGCCATCCGTTCCTGGACGAGCCCGATGATCCGGTCGTCGAGGGCGTCGATGCGCTCGCGGGCGTCACCGATCAGCCGGGCGGCCTCATCGGTGTTCGCACCGGTCTTCTCGATGAGGGTCTTCGCGGCGGCGGTGCTGTTGCTCATGGTGTGACTCCTGGGGGATGTGCTCCCCGGAGCGGTCGGGCCCCGAACGCAGAACGCCCCGGGCCTGTCGGCCCGGGGCGCCTGGAACGTTGCTTGTCAGTTGCTCAAGCAGCACGACCATGGCAGCCGGCGGGCCGGATGCCATAGGTAAAGACGAAGGTCGTGTGCTGACGCATGGCGCCAGTATGGACCCGCGCGGGGCGATGGGCCAACGCGCGGCCCGGATGCTGAGACGCCGCCGACGGCGCGGTCGCGCGCACCGCTCCGGCCGACGCCCGGAGGGTCTTGGCCCGTACCCTGGAAGACGCAGAAATCCCTCTCTCTCGCAACCCCGGTAGAATCGGCAGAACCGACCCCCCTCTCAACGCCGGAAGGCCGCCCCCGTGCCAGCAGCACCCCCCGCCGCCCCCGACACCACACCCGACGTGGTCCTTGTCGTCGACTTCGGCGCGCAGTACGCCCAGCTCATCGCCCGCCGCGTCCGTGAGGCCCGGGTCTACAGCGAGATCGTCCCGTCCACGATGCCGGTGGCCGAGATGCTGGCCAAGAACCCCCGGGCGATCATCCTGTCCGGCGGCCCCTCCTCGGTGTACGCGGACGGCGCGCCCAGTCTCGACCGCTCGCTGTTCGAGGCCGGGGTTCCGATCTTCGGTATGTGCTACGGCTTCCAGCTGATGGCCACCACGCTCGGCGGCACCGTCGACGACAACGGTGCCCGTGAATACGGCCGCACCCCGCTGACCGTCTCCAAGACCGGCTCCACGCTCTTCGAGGGCACGCCCGCCGAGCAGTCCGTCTGGATGTCGCACGGCGACGCCTGCTCCGCCGCCCCCAAGGGCTTCACCGTCACCGCGTCCACGGACGTCGTACCGGTCGCTGCCTTCGAGAACGACGAGAAGAAGCTCTACGGCGTCCAGTACCACCCCGAGGTTCTGCACTCCACGTACGGCCAGCAGGTCCTGGAGCACTTCCTCTACCGCGGCGCGGGCATCGAGCCGACCTGGACCACGACGAATGTCGTCGAGGAGCAGATCGCGCTGATCCGTGAGCAGGTCGGCACCAAGCGCGCCATCTGCGGACTCTCCGGCGGTGTGGACTCCGCGGTCGCCGCAGCCCTCGTTCAGAAGGCCATCGGCTCCCAGCTGACCTGCGTGTACGTGGACCACGGTCTGATGCGCAAGGGCGAGACCGAGCAGGTCGAGAAGGACTTCGTGGCCGCCACCGGCGTCCAGCTGAAGGTCGTCGACGCCGAGGAGCGGTTCCTGAAGGCGCTGGCCGGGGTCTCCGATCCCGAGCAGAAGCGGAAGATCATCGGCCGCGAGTTCATCCGCGTCTTCGAGCAGGCCCAGGCCGAGCTCGTCGCCGAGGCGGGCGCGGCCGGCGAGGACGTCGCGTTCCTCGTGCAGGGCACGCTCTACCCGGACGTCGTCGAGTCCGGCGGCGGCACCGGCACCGCCAACATCAAGTCCCACCACAACGTGGGCGGCCTCCCCGACGACATCGAGTTCCAGCTCGTCGAGCCGCTGCGGCAGCTGTTCAAGGACGAGGTCCGGATGGTCGGCCAGGAGCTCGGCCTGCCGGAGGAGATCGTCCAGCGCCAGCCGTTCCCCGGCCCGGGTCTCGGTATCCGGATCGTCGGCGAGGTCACCAAGGACCGGCTCGACCTGCTGCGCGAGGCCGACGCCATCGCCCGCGAGGAGCTGACCGCGGCCGGACTCGACCGCGACATCTGGCAGTGCCCGGTGGTCCTCCTGGCCGACGTCCGCTCGGTCGGCGTCCAGGGCGACGGCCGTACCTACGGCCACCCGATCGTGCTGCGCCCCGTCTCCTCCGAGGACGCGATGACGGCCGACTGGTCGCGTCTGCCGTACGAGGTCCTGGCGAAGATCTCCACCCGCATCACCAACGAGGTCGCCGACGTCAACCGCGTCGTCCTCGACGTGACGAGCAAGCCGCCGGGCACCATCGAGTGGGAGTAAACCCGCCCCGCAGGGTCAACGTGATGCCGTCGCTCATTCGTCCGAGCGGCGGCATTGCCGTATCCGCTGGGTACGCTGGCTCAAGAGACGAGACTCACTCCTATGGGAGCAATCATGAGCGCCGCACCCGAGTTCGAGTTGGACGAGAAGTACAACTATCCGGTCCCCCCGCCCGGCGGCTGGACGGCTGACGACCTCGACCGGCTGCCGAACCTGCCAAGGCGCACGGAGTTGATCGACGGGAGCCTCGTTTTCATGAGTCCGCAGACCAAGTTTCATATGCGAACCATGCGTCTGCTGGAAAACGCACTTCTTGACCAGGCCCCGGACGATCTCGATGTCTTCCGAGAATTCAGCATCAGGCTGAACAAGCGGAACCGACCTGAGCCGGACGTGCTGGTGGTTCCTCGCGGGGCCGATACCGGTCCAAAAGATACGTGGCTCCGGCCGGAGGACGTCATTCTGGCCGTGGAGGTCGTCTCTGAGGAATCGGAAGACAGGGACCGTGACGTCAAGCCCCGCAAGTACGCCGCCGCAGGCGTGCGGTACTTCTGGCGGGTGGAGCAGAATCAGGGCCTGCCGGTCGTGTACGTCTACGAACTCGATCCCGCGCTCAGGGCTTACGTGGCCACCGGCATCCACCACAACAAGCTGAAGCTGGACGTGCCCTTCCCCATCGAGATCGACCTCACCGCGATCAACCGCCGCCGCCCGTAAAAAAATTGGGGAGAACCGCTCCCGGTATCCGTGCCAGGCTTCACCCTCATGCCTGCCGATGAGATCCGCGCCCTTGAGCCGTCCGAGCGGGCGCTGGCCGGGCTGGGGGCCGAGCCGGGGGACTTCGGTTCGCTGCTCGAGCTGATCCGGCAGGCCGAGGCCGTCGGGCTGCGGCTGCTCCAGGTGACCGTCGCCGACCAGCGTGAATGGGACCTCTTCGAGGCGAACGCCAACATCGGGAGGGGCGAGCGCTGGGCGCCGGCCAACCCGGGGCATCCGCTGCACGGGGATGTCGTCGCAGCAGTTGACGACCGACGCACCGGCTACTACGGGGGCTACCGGGGAACATTCGGCCTCGCCTACCTCGTGCTCAGCGCCTGAAAGGGGCCCCGAACCCGTACCCGGTCCGGTGCATGAATCGGTACGTGATCGCTCTGGTCACCTGCGGTGACCGGCGGTACCTTCCGAGCCGAATGACCTGGGAGCCCCGAGGAGTCGCCATGCCCGAGCCCACGCCGATCCCCGTCGAACAGCTGCAGTTCGCGATGCCGCCCGTCCACGAGTCGGTCGGCGAGGAACGCGCGCACCGCAAGGAGCGGCTGGCCGGGGCGTTGCGGCTGTTCGGTGAGTACGGGTACGAGGACGGGGTCTCCGGCCATCTCACCGCGCGCGACCCGGAGTTCTCCGACTGCTTCTGGGTCAACCCGTTCGGCGCCCCCTTCGACGGGATGAGCCCGGAGGATCTGATCCTGGTCAACGGCGATGGTCAGGTCGTCGAGGGGCGCCACCACGTCAATCAGGCGGCGTTCGCCGTCCATGCCCAGGTGCACCGGGCGCGCCCGGACGTCGTCGCCGTCGCGCACACCCACTCCCTGCACGGCCGGGCGCTGTCCACGCTCGGTGAGTTCATCGAGCCGATCACCCAGGAATCCTGCGCGTTCTACGAGGATCACGCGGTCTACCAGGCCTACACGGGGGTCGTGGTCGACGAGGACGAGGGGCGTCGGATCGCGGCCGCGCTCGGCACCCGCAAGGCGATCATTCTGCGCAACCACGGGCTGCTGACCGTCGGTGACTCGGTGGACGCGGCCGCCTGGTGGTTCCTCACCATGGAGCGCTCCTGCCAGGTGCAGCTGACCGCGCGGGCGGCCGGGAAGCCAGTGCTGATCGAGCACCGGGACGCCGTCGCCACCCGCGAACAGCTCGGCAGCGACCTGGTGGCCTGGATCAATTACCAGCCGCTGTGGAAGCGGATTGCTCGAACGTTCTGACGATCTACCCGTCCGGACCGCCCCGATGCGGCATCTGGCCGTCCCGTACGGCACAATTCGCAGCAATCGGTGGTCAGTTGGCAGTACTGGGGCGGGAAAGGGCGGCGTTCTCCGTGGCGTTGGACGAGGCACGACAAGGCGCGCACGGCGGTGGCTGTACGTGCGGCGACTGCCCGCACGGAGCGCGCGAGGGGCACCGGCGCGCGGTGGCCGCCTTCCTGGCCAAACGGGACGGACTCGCTGCGGGCCAGGGCCTGCCGACCGGCGTCGCCCAGTCCGCGTCCGCGACCCGTCAGTGGGTCTCCGACGAGCTGACCGAGTCGGCCCGCACGGTCGCCGAACGCAGCCGGGAGGAGGGGGACGCCTGGCTCCACCGGGTCTGGCAGCGCACCCTGGCCGTCGTCTGGGGGAGCGTCGCCGTGCTCGTCATCGGCGAGTCGGTCACCGCGATCGGCGCGGGCTGGTCGACCGCCCGCACCGCCGGTCTGCTCGCCGGGGTCGTCACCGCGGCGCTGCTGACCGGCGCCGCCCGCTTCCACCGGGCCCGCGGCGGCGTCCTCGCCCCGCTGATCGGCGAGGACAACCGGCTCTCCACCTCCCGTGCGGTCGCCGTCGCCTGGGTGCTGCTCGCCGTCTTCTCCGTACTCGTCCTCGCGCTGCAGCTGGCCGGGGCCTCCGGCCACGCGGAGCGCGACGCGCTGATCGACGGTCTGGAACTGGCGCGTGGCGCCGGGGTGCTGACGGTGCTGGCGCTGGTGTGCGCCGTCGCCGTGCTCGTCCGCCGGGTGGTGACCGTACGCGTCCTCGCGCAGCGCCTGCAGAAGCTGCGGGCGGACCGGCCGCGCGCAGCCGATCTGCTCACCGACGACTCCGGGCGCGGCAGTTTCACGGATGTGCAGTACGTGCTGGTGAGCGCCGTAGCCGTCCTCTTCTCCGCGGTCCGGCTGGCCCGCCGGCCCGAGCAGCTTCCCGATCTGCCCTGGGGGCTGGCCCTGCTGGTGGCGGTCTCCGCGGCGACGTACTTCGCGGGGAAGCACGCGGAGGGCGGGCGCCCGGTCGTGCTGTCCGTCGTACGGGCCCGGGAGGCCGGTGACCTGGACGCGCCGATCCGTACCGGCGACGACATCGAGATCCGCGGCGCGGGCTTCGTGCCGCCAGGCGCCGGGGCCCCGGACCGGCTGGCCCGCATGGTGGTCCGAATCGGCCATGTTCATGTCCATGTTCCGCTGATCCCGGTCACCGGGGGCTTCGCCAACCCGACCGACACCGTGCTCACCGTGCCGGTCCCGGTGGAGGTGGAACCCGGGCGGGTGGACGTCCAGGTCGTGACAGCCGCCGGGGTGGAGACGAACCGGGTCGAGATCGACGTCACGGACTGAGACCGGCCGGCACATGGGGGGCGGCGTCGCGGGGCTGGGTGCGCACATCTGCGGCGTTGTCGTCAGTCAACAACTCCCCCATAGCCCGAAAGGCATGGGAGGGGCCCCTCCGCGTTGCCTCCCTCCTCCGCCTTGCAGCTGCACGCACCCAGCCCCGACCGATCTGAGACCGGCCGTCCTTCCTCCGGCCGTCGCTTGGGTCTGATCGAACCGCGGGGTAGCTGAGCAGCCCGTTCACCGCGTACGTATGGTCTGGTGACGGGTCGACGGAAGGGTGGGGTCTTATGCATGGGTATGGCGCGAATTCGCGAGGTCTGGGCGAGGCGGTAAGCATCCGGGAGCTGGCGCGGGAGCATGCCCTGCTGCCGCTGCGGATCTTTCTCGGTGTCACCTTTCTCTATGCCGGGCTCGACAAACTGACGGACAGTGCCTTCATCCGCGCCACGGGCCCCGGCTCCATTGGCGAGACGATGCACGCGGTGCGCGACTCCGCCGCGATCCCGGCCCTCGTCGATCTCGCACTGAAGAGCCCGGGAGCCTTCGGGTACGCCATCGCCCTCGGTGAGATCGCCGTCGGCATCGGCACGCTGATCGGGCTGTGGGCCCGGCTCGCCGCACTCGGCGGGGCGCTGATCTCGCTGAGTCTGTGGCTGACCGTGAGCTGGCGGGTCAAGCCGTACTACTTCGGCAACGACCTGGCCTACCTCATGGCCTGGCTGCCGCTGGTGCTCGGCGCCGCCGCGTCGTTCTCCGTGGACGCCTTCCTCGCGTCGCGACGGCGGCGGATACGGTAGCCGATCCACGTCGTGGTCGCGGCGAGCCAGAGGCCGCCGAAGAACACCGGGAAGAAGAAGACCCAGGGGGCGTCCCAGGTGCCCGCCGCGTCCGCCGCGTAACCGGCGGCGAGGGCGAGCATCGCGATCCCCGCGACCGCCCGGCCCGGCCGGATCTCATGACGCAGCACGAATGACCTCCACCTGTCCGATACCGACTTCCAGATCCAGCTCGACCGTGCCCGCCGGGGTGACGCCCGCGGGCGGGGCGATCGTGCGGTGTTCCTTCGGCGACGGGCTGATGTCCACATGGCCCGGCGGATCGCCCGGCAGCCGGACGTTGCCGACCCCGGCGTGCGCCCGCACCTGGAGCGTCACCGCCTTCGGTACGACGACGACCGCCCGGCCCGCGCCGACCCCCAGCTGCGTCCGGACCGTGTCACCCTTCAAGGCCGGCACCTTCGACAGGTCGAGTCTGCCGACACCGCTGCCCAGCTGGTACCGCGGCTGGACCGCGGCGACCGACGCCGGGCGCCATTCCTTCCGTACCCAATGGGTGCTGATGTCCTTCGGCAGCGCGGCCGCGCCCGCCAGCAGCGCCGCCGTGATCATTGCCAGCAGGACGGTGCCGAACCCGGTCCTGCCGAGAAAGGTGCTGACCAGCATCCCCGCACCGAACACGGCGAGTGCCGCGGCCAGGCCGAACTGCAGGCTCGTACCGAACGGATGCGTATGCCAGCTGAGCCCCGTGCCCAGACCGCCCGCGATCAGGGCGAGCAGAAAGACCAGGCCGCCGATCGAGCGTGGCCCCCGGTTGGCCCGGGCCGGCTCGGGTGCGCGGTACGGGGAGTCCGCCGCCCTGCGGGGTACCGGCGGACTGCCGGCCACCGCACCCGCCGGGCCCCACAGATATCCCGGTCCCGCCGGCCCGGACGTGCCGTCCTTGATGATCGGATCCCGCCACCAGGACGGGCTGCCCGGCGACGGCGGCGCTTTCACCTCCGGCGGGGCGTCCGCCACCGCCTGCGCGGCGGCCGTCGGGTGCAGCGGGTCCTCGGGCGCGGCGGTCCTGCGGTGCTGCGTCCACACGCTGAAACCGACGACCGCGAGCGTCAGCATCGCGGAGAACGCCAGCGTGCCCCCGTTGCCCAGCATGGACAGGAAGAGCCCGCAGCCGATCAGCGCGAACAGCGCCGCGACCAGCGACGCCCCCTCGACCCGGCCGGACAGCAGCTTGCGCGCCTCGTTCTCCTCCTCGCCCTCCAGCGGGAGCAGCAGCCACGCGAAGCCGTAGAAGATCAGGCCGACGCCACCGGTCACCGACAGCACACCGATCACGATCCGGAAGATCACCGGGTCCACGTCGCAGTACCGGCCGAGTCCGCCGCACACCCCGGCCACTACTTTCTGCCGCGAGCTGCGCTGCAGCTGCGGTCTCGGTGCGGGCGGCGGTGCGACGCCGGGCGCGGCGTCCTGGGGAACGGTCATGCCTCCATGGTGACGGGCGGCCGGCGCCGACGGGACCCGTGCCGACCCTGGCCGGTCCCTGATATTCGTACCCCCGGACCCTGAAGGGCGCCGTCGCGGGGCGTGCGGTGGGTGCGGTGGGTGCGACCTGCCCATCTCAGGGTCGAAGTGGGGGCAGACCCTGATACCGCCGCGTACACCGTCCATGTGACGATCGGGGCATGCCGACCGCCACACCCCGAGCCGCAAGCTCCCTCAGCGCCGACCCGGAGGAGCCACCGCTGCGCAAGCTGTACCGCAGCGCCGACGGACGGCTGCTCGGCGGCGTCGCGCGCGGTCTCGCCGGACATCTCGGGCTGCCCGTCGTCTGGGTGCGGTTCGTCTTCCTCGGACTGTTCTTCGCGGACGGCCTCGGGGCTCTGCTCTACGCCGTGTTCTGGATCGTCGTCCCGCTCGGCGTCGGCGGCGTCGAGGCGCCGCGCTCCGTCTTCGAGACGGCCCCCGACGGCCGGCGCAGGCTCCGCAAGCCCGACAAGGGGCAGGTGTTCGCTCTCCTCGCGCTCCTCATCGGCGCCGTCATCTTCGTCGGCAACGTCGACATGGGCAGCGAGGCCGACCGTTACATCTGGCCGACGCTGCTGATCGGCGCGGGCTCCGTCCTGGTGTGGCGGCAGGCCGACAACGCTCGCCGGGCCCGCTGGATGGAGGTCGGAAGCCGCCGCCGGGTGCTGCATCTGGCCCGGGCGCTGGCCGGGGTCGCCCTGGTCGGCCTGGGGCTCGCCGTGTTCATAGTGGTACGCGGCTCCGCGGCCCAGCTCGGCAATGTCCTGACCGCGGCGATCGCCGTCCTCACCGGCATCGCGCTGCTGGCGGGCCCCTATCTCGTGCGCATGACGCAGGACCTGTCCGAGGAACGCCTGATGCGCATCAGGGCCCAGGAACGCGCCGAGGTCGCGGCTCACGTCCACGACTCCGTGCTGCACACCCTCACCCTGATCCAGCGCAACGCGGACGACGGCAATGAGGTCCGCAGACTGGCCCGCGCCCAGGAACGCGAGCTGCGCAACTGGCTGTACAACCCCGAGGGCACCGGCAAGGACGAGGACGACGAACCCGAGACCCTTGCCGAGGCGGTCAAACGCGCCGCCGCCGAGGTCGAGGACAAGCACGGCGTCCCGCTGGAGGTCGTCGTCGTCGGCGACTGCCCGCTGGACGAGAAGCTTGCCGCACAGATGCAGGCCGCACGCGAGGCGATGGTCAATGCCGCGAAGTACGGTGGCGAGGGCGGCGCCGTGCAGGTCTACGCGGAGGTCGAGGGCCGCACGGTCTTCGTCTCCGTACGGGACCGTGGACCGGGATTCGATCCGGATGCCGTACCGGGGGACAGAATGGGCGTACGAGAATCAATCATCGGCCGGATGCAGCGCAACGGCGGTACGGCGCGGCTGCGTTCGGTGCCCGGCGGGGGCACGGAAGTCGAGCTGGAGATGGAGAGGGCGAGCGAATGACGGAGACCACCGAAACGGCCGGGGGCCGGGAGCGCCGGGTACGGGTCGTGCTCGTCGACGACCACCGGATGTTCCGCACCGGAGTCCAGGCCGAGATCGGTCGCACCGAGGAGACCGGTGTCGAGGTCGTCGGCGAGGCCGCCGACGTCGATCAGGCGGTCACCGTCATCACGGCGACCCGTCCCGAGGTCGTCCTCCTCGACGTGCACCTGCCGGGCGGCGGCGGCGTCGAGGTGCTGCGCCGCTGCACCCCGCTGATGGGCACGGTCGAGAACCCGGTGCGGTTCCTCGCGCTGTCCGTCTCCGACGCCGCCGAGGATGTCATCGGTGTCATCCGCGGCGGCGCCCGCGGCTACGTCACCAAGACGATCACCGGCACCGACCTCGTCGATTCGGTCTTCCGGGTGCAGGAAGGCGACGCGGTGTTCTCGCCCCGGCTGGCCGGCTTCGTCCTCGACGCGTTCGCCTCGACGGACGCACCGCCGGTCGATGAGGACCTGGACCGGCTGACGCAGCGCGAGCGCGAGGTGCTGCGGCTGATCGCACGCGGCTATGCGTACAAGGAGATCGCCAAGCAGCTGTTCATCTCGGTGAAGACGGTCGAGTCACATGTCTCGGCGGTACTGCGGAAGCTCCAGCTGTCGAACCGGCACGAGCTGACGCGGTGGGCGACGGCCCGACGACTGGTCTGACCGCGGCCACGTTGAACGCCAAGCTGAGAGGCTGTCGGGCTACCTCTGATCGGGCGGTCGTGCCCTGGCACGCACGCTTCCCGGTCGAAGGCAGCCGGACAGCCTCGGAGTCAGCTGTTCTCCCGTTCGGGGTCGACGGAGATGTTGAGTTTTTCGCCGATCCTTCGGTAGCCGATGCCCGCGTAGATCCGTTCCACAGCGGCGTCGGCCGGCTCCAGCCACACCACCCGGCAGCCCCGCGCGAACGCGGCCGCGGTCAGATGGGCGGAGAGTGCGGCGCCGATGCCGCGGCGGCGGAAGGCGTCGGCGACGGCGAGACCGGACAGTTCGGTGAGGCCGTCGACCGGGACCGAGCAGCCGCCCGCGCCCGCCGGGGTGCCGTCGAGGGTGGCGAGCGCCGCCACTCCGCCGCCCGCCACCGCGTCGCGCAGCCACGCGGCTTGGCCGCCCTCGGGCTCCCCGGTCCCGCCGTACCCGTGGTGCTGTACACGGGCGGCGGCGTCGAACTCGGCGTCGGTGGCCGGTTCGGCCAGCACGAGGGTGTCGACGGGCTTCGGCGGCAGGAGGTCGCCGGGTGTGCACGCCAGGATCGGCGGACGGTCCTCGACGGTGAACCCGGCGGCGAGAAGGGCCGGTTCGACCGCGGGTGCCCAGCCAGGCAGATACTCCAGGCGCGGCATCCGGTCCCGTTCGCGGAATGCGGTGATCAGCTCCTGCACGTCGGTCGCGGTCGGTTCGGAGTCCCGGTCCGGGATCGCGTAATTGGCGTACTTCAGCGACCAGTTCGGGTTGTGGCGGACGGTGAACGGGCCGACCCGGAGGTGGCCGGGGGAGCGGAGGGCGAGTGTCTGGGCGTAGGTCTGGACGTCGGTGTCCATGGGCATACGAGGGCTCCCCTTCGACCGGTCCGGTCGGGGCTCCGGACTCAGGACGGCGAACTGTGCAGCAAGGGAGCCTATGCGACCCGGGTCGCTCCCGCGAAGGGCATGCCGTCGATCGGCGCGATGCGGACCGGCGCTCCGGGGTGCGGCGCGTGGATCATCTGTCCGTCGCCGATGTAGAGACCGACATGGCTGATCCCGGAGTAGAAGAACACCAGGTCGCCAGGGACGAGTTCGGAGCGGGGGATGTTCCGGCCGGCGTTGATCTGGGTGTAGGTGGTGCGGGGGAGTGAGACGCCGGCGGAGCGCCAGGCGGCCTGGGTCAGCCCGGAGCAGTCGAACGAGGACGGTCCGGTCGCGCCCCAGACGTACGGCTTGCCGAGCGCCCCGTAGGCGAACGCGATGGCCTCCGCGGCGCGGGCGTTGGGGGCCTCGGCGGTGCCTAAGCGCGGGGCGCTGCGATCCGCGCGGGCGGCGGCGCGGGCGGTGTCCGAGCGTTCGAACTCGGCGCGCTCCGTGGGTGAGAGGGTGTCGAGGAGCTTCTGGGCATCCGCCAGTCTGGCCCTGACCGTCGTCCGGTGCTTCTTCAGGTCGGCACGGCGGGCGGTGAGGTCCGCCAGCTCGTCCTTCGCCTCCGTGCGCAGCTGGGCGATCTCGGTCACCTGCCGCCGCACGTTGGAGACCTCGGCCGCCTGGCGGTCGGCGGCCCGGTCCACGTACGAGGCCCGTTGCAGATACTGGTCGGGGTCCGAGGACAGCGCCAGCTGCACGGCGGGGTCGAGGCCGCCGGTGCGGTACTCCGCGGCGGCGAGCGAACCGAGTGCGTTGCGGGAGGCGTTGAGGCGTTCGGTCCTGCGGGCGGCCTCGTCGCGTAGTGCGTTCAGGGACTTGGCGGCGGCGGTCGCCTTCTCCTTCGCGCCGTTGTACTGCTCGGTGGCGACCTCGGCGTCGTGGTACAGCCGGTCCACCGCGGCCTTGATCCGGGAGGGGGTGGGCTGTGGTTCGGCGTGCGCGGAGCCCGGCAGGGCGACGGCGGTCGCCGCCGCGGCGAAGGCGAGGGTGGCTGCGGTGCGGGCGGCGGAGCCGGGGTGCGGGCGCTGCCTGGGTTTCCGATGCGCTGCCACGGGGACGGGGCTCCTTGTGTCGACTGCCCGTCGGGGCCTACCGGCGGGCCGCTGAGGTCCGGCGGCGGCACGCCAACAGGGGGAGCGGCCCGCCGCCGGATTTCTCGGCGGGGTGACCGGGCTGCCGTCCGGGTGCGGAGCGGTGGTGAAGCCGGCCACCTGGACAGGGACGCTAGGCCCGGGGCGCGGGGAAGAGTCGCAATGACGGTTATTGCCCGAATTTAGCGATGTGTTGTCGTTGAGTGACCGGAAAATCACACCAGAGTCAGGCAATTGTTGCAGATGCAAGCGAAATGCCGAGGAGCCCCCACCTCGCCGAAGAGGGGTGATATGGCCCCGGCTAGGCTGCTGCCTCATGGACGTACTCATCAATGTCTTCGTCGCGCTGCACATCATCGGCATCGCCTCCCTCCTGGGCGGCTTCCTGACCCAGATGAAGGCGATGGGCGCGGGAACGGCACGCTTCGTCCCGGCGATGCTGCACGGCGCGCTGACCATGCTGGTCACCGGCGTCGCGCTGGTCGGGCTCAATCAGGCCGACGGCCACTCGGTCAACAACATCAAGATCGGCGTGAAGCTGGCGGTCCTGGTGGTGATCCTCGCGCTGGTCTACATCAAGCGGGACGAGGAGAAGGCTGAGAAGGGCGTGTTCGCGGCGGTCGGCGGACTGACGGTCGCCAATATCTTCATCGCGATGCTCTGGACCTGAGAGGCTGTCGGGCCTCTGAGCCGGACCACCCTCATGCGCGAGTGAGCCCCTGCCGGACCCGGCAGGGGCTCACTCGTGCATGAGGGCCCGCCGTCACGCCGGGCGCACGCTGCCGTAGATCGGCATGTAGTAGATCGACTCCTCGCGGACGTTCGCCCCCGGCTTCGGGGCGTGGATCATCATGCCGTCGCCCTTGTAGATACCGACGTGGCTGATGTCGTCGTAGAAGAAGACGAGGTCGCCCGGCTTGAGGTCGGCCGTGGCTATCCGGGTGCCGGTCTTCACCTGGTCCCAGGTGGTGCGGGGGATGTCGACGCCCGCCGCCTTCCAGGCGGCCTGAGTCAGCCCCGAGCAGTCGTACGAGGAGGGGCCCGTCGCTCCCCAGACGTACGGCTTGCCGATCTGGGCGCGGGCGAAGGCGAGAACCTTCTCGGCCTTCGTGGTGGCACTGGTGTCCGAGCCGGTCCCGGTTCCCGTGCCCGTCCCCGTGGTGCCGGTGGAGCCGGCCGCCTTCGCCGCCTCCTGGGCCTTGCGGTCCGCCTCGGCCTTGGCGGCGGCCTGTCGGCGGGCGAGTTCCTCCGCCTTGCGCTTGGCCTCCGCCTCCTTCTCGCGCTCCAGTGCCGCCAGCCGCGCCTTCTCCTCGGCCGTCAGCTTCGACAGCATCGCGCGCGCCTCGCCCAGCTTCTTCTGGACGGATCGTTTGCTGGTCCGGAGTGTGGCCTGGGACTCGGTGAGCGTCTCCAGGCTCTGCACCGCCTCGGTGCGCTTCTTCGCCGCTGCCGCCTGCTGCGTACGGAAGTCCGTGACCGCCTTCTGCTGCTGGGCGGTCATCCGGTCCATCAGCTGGTTCTGGTCGAAGTACGACTGCGGGTCGTCGGCCAGGAAGAAGGTGGCGGTCGGGGCGATGGAGCCGGTGCGGTACTGCGCGGCCGCGTAGTTGCCGAGCGTCCTGCGTGCCTCGTTCAGCTTGTCGGCGCGCTCGGCCACGTCCTCCAGCAGGGCGTTCACCTTGCCGCGCTGCGTGGCGGAGGCCTCCTTCGCCCTGTTGTACTGCTGGGTCGCGGTGCCCGCCTGCCGGTAGAGGTCGTCGACCTTCTTCTGTACGTCCTCGATGCTGGGCTTGGGTGAGCTCGGGGCGGCCATGGCGCTCTGGGTCGACAGCAGGGTCACCCCTGCCAGTGCGGCGGTCGTGAGCCCGACGGCGGGGGTGGTGGTGCGTACCCGGCTGCGCGGTTTGCGATGCGATGCCAAAGCCGGCATCTCCTTCCGTGGACCGCCTACCGGGTTAGCTGTCGGGTTCGGGCGGAACGGAAGGCTGCCCTACGGTCCGAGTGGGGATACAGACCGATTCACCCCGGTTTTGCCTATGGGTCCCCGGTTCCGAACTCCCCGCGGGCAGCCCGGATTCGGCGGGGGAGCCCGCTCGGCGTGGTTCGCCTCAAGGGGGTACGGGCCGCCCGACGGAGCACGCTAGCCAACCGTGGTGCCGCTGTGAAGGTTGATGTTCGATATGTCCGATACGTTTTCGTGACCTCGGTGAAGAGGGGGCGAAGGAGGCGGCCCGGGCCCCGATTTCCTTACGGGGCGTGGGTGGGCGTTCTCCGTATGTAGGCGCCTTCCGGTCGCGCTTCTCCATGCGGCCGCAGAGTGTCGGTGCGTCGCCCTAGACTCGTGAGGCGATGAGCAGCCTCTTTGACGACAGTTTCCTGGCCGGCCTCCAGCACTCGGAGGAAGAACCCCCGCCGCCCCCCGAGGACTCCGCACCCGAAGCGGTGCCGGAGGACCTCTTCGCGGGCGTGTTCGACGCGCCCCCGCCACCTCGGGACGCGTACTACCGGGACGGCGCTCACCGCCCCGCCATCGACTCCGCCGCCCTGCTCGACGGGCTGAACACCGAGCAGCGCGCCGCGGTCGTGCACGCCGGATCGCCGCTGCTCATCGTCGCCGGCGCGGGCTCCGGCAAGACCCGGGTGCTCACCCACCGCATCGCCCACCTGCTGGCCGAGCGCGGCGTGCATCCAGGCCAGATCCTGGCGATCACCTTCACCAACAAGGCCGCGGGCGAGATGAAGGAGCGCGTCGAGCAGCTCGTCGGACCGCGCGCCAACGCCATGTGGGTCATGACGTTCCACAGTGCGTGCGTCCGGATCCTGCGCCGCGAGTCGAAGCGGCTCGGCTTCACCTCGTCGTTCTCGATCTACGACGCGGCCGACTCCAAGCGGCTGATGGCCCTGGTCTGCCGTGATCTGGACCTCGACCCGAAGCGCTTCCCGCCGAAGTCGTTCACGGCCAAGGTCTCGAACCTGAAGAACGAGCTGATCGACGAGGAGACCTTCGCCGGCCAGGCCGCGGACGGTTTCGAGAAGACGCTCGCCCAGGCGTACGCGATGTACCAGTCCCGGCTGCGCGAGGCCAACGCGCTGGACTTCGACGACATCATCATGACGACGGTCCATCTGCTCCAGGCGTTCCCCGACGTCGCCGAGCACTACCGCCGCCGCTTCCGGCACGTCCTTGTCGACGAGTACCAGGACACCAACCACGCGCAGTACACGCTCGTACGCGAACTGGTCGGCCCGGCCGGAGAGGCCGACGCCCCCGCCGAGCTCTGCGTCGTGGGTGACGCCGACCAGTCGATCTACGCCTTCCGCGGCGCGACGATCCGCAACATCCTCCAGTTCGAGGAGGACTACCCGAACGCGACGACGATCCTGCTGGAGCAGAACTACCGCTCCACGCAGACGATCCTCTCGGCTGCCAACGCGGTCATCGAGCGCAACGAGAGCCGCCGCCCCAAGAACCTCTGGACGAAGGCGGGCGAGGGCGCCCGGATCACCGGCTACGTCGCGGACACCGAGCACGACGAGGCGCAGTTCGTCGCCGACGAGATCGACCGGCTGACCGACGCGGGCGACGCGAAGGCCGGCGACGTCGCGATCTTCTACCGGACGAACGCGCAGTCCCGCGTCTTCGAAGAGATCTTCATCCGCGTCGGCCTGCCCTACAAGGTCGTTGGCGGCGTGCGCTTCTACGAGCGCAAGGAGGTCCGGGACATCCTGGCCTACCTCCGGGTCCTCGCCAACCCCGAGGACACCGTTCCGCTGCGCCGCATCCTCAACGTGCCCAAGCGCGGTATCGGCGACCGCGCCGAGGCGATGATCGACGCCCTGTCGCTGCGCGAGAAGATCACGTTCCCGCAGGCACTGCGCCGCGTCGACGAGGCGTACGGCATGGCGGCCCGCTCGGCCAACGCCGTCAAGCGGTTCAACACGCTGATGGAGGAACTGCGCACGATCGTCGAGTCCGGCGCGGGCCCCGCCGTGGTGCTGGAGGCAGTGCTGGAACGGACCGGCTATCTCGCCGAGCTCCAGGCGTCCACCGACCCGCAGGACGAGACGCGGATCGAGAACCTTCAGGAGCTCGCCGCCGTCGCGCTCGAATTCGAGCAGGAGCGGGGGGAGTCCGCCGGGGAAGAAGGTGCAGGCACGGGCACACTCGCCGAGTTCCTGGAGAAGGTCGCGCTCGTCGCCGACTCCGACCAGATCCCCGACGAGGACGAGGACGGCTCCGGCGTCATCACACTGATGACGCTGCACACGGCCAAGGGGCTCGAATTCCCCGTGGTCTTCCTGACCGGGATGGAGGACGGCGTCTTCCCGCACATGCGCGCCCTGGGACAGGTCAAGGAGCTGGAGGAGGAGCGGCGCCTCGCGTACGTCGGGATCACCCGTGCCCGTGAGCGGCTCTACCTGACGCGGGCGGCGATGCGCAGTGCGTGGGGTCAGCCCTCGTACAACCCGCCGTCGCGGTTCCTGGAGGAGATCCCGGACCAGCACCTGGAGTGGAAGCGGACCGGGCCGATGGCGGCCCCGGCCGGACCGACGTCGGGGATCACGTCGTCGCTGTCCTCGTCACGCGCCCGCTCGGGCCCCTCGGGCTTCGCGACCCGGCGCACCTCGGACAAGCCGACGGTCACGCTGGTGGTCGGGGACCGGGTCACGCACGACCAGTTCGGGCTCGGCACGGTGACGGCGGTCGAGGGGATCGGCGACCAGGCGAAGGCGACGGTCGACTTCGGGGACGAGCGGCCCAAGAAGCTGCTGCTGCGGTACGCGCCGGTGGAAAAGCTCTAGGGTCTCGCCCCGGAACCGACGGGGCGGGCGCGGGTGTCCGCCCCGTCGGCGGGTGGGGTCTGTGCTGTGGCGGGCTCGGCTGCTCAGGACGGGTCGAGGCCGTGGCTGCGGAGCCAGGGCAGCGGGTTTATGGCCGCTCCGCCACCGGGCCGGACCTCGAAGTGCAGGTGCGGGCCGGTGGAGTTGCCGGAATTCCCGGAGTAGGCGATGACGTCACCGGCCTTGACCGGGCCCGAGCGGATCCTGGTGCTGCTGAGGTGGCAGTACCAGGTCTCGGTGCCGTCGGCCGTGGTGACGATGGCCATGTTCCCGTAGGCGCTGTTCCACTGAGTGCGTACGGTGCCGTCGGTCGCGGCCATCACCGGAGTGCCGTACGAGACGGGGAAGTCGATGCCCGTGTGCACGGACATCCAGTTGACGCCCGCCTGGCCGAAGTATGCGCTGAGGCCGTGCTGCTGGACCGGCAGCAGGAACTTGGGCCGCAGCGCCTCTTTCCGGGCGGCCTCCTCCTCGCGCTTCTTCTTCTCGGCGGCCTGCCGCTCCCTCAGGTCGATGCGCTCCTGGGTGCGGCTGGCGCGGTCGGCGAAGTTCTCGGCGTCGGCGCTGAGGTTGGCGAGCTGGGTGTCGAGCTTGTTGTTGGCGGCGACCGCCTTGACGCTGCCGGGGTCGGCGGCCGCCATCGACGTGGTGTCGTCCTTGGTGTCCTCGCCGCTGCCGAGTCCGCCGACGGAGGCGGCGGCGATACCGGCGACGCTCATCACGCAGGCGGAGGGGACGGCGACGGTGAGAAGAGCGGAACGCTTGGCGGCGGTACGACGCCGGCCGCGGCTGCCACCGCCGCCGCGGGTGACGGAACGGCTCGCAGGGCGGGGGATGCCGACGGTGTGGTGCACCGCGTGGTCTGCCCGGTCTGCCGCGTCGTCCGCGTCGGCGTCGGCGTCGAGGTCCGGGTCCACGTCGACGACGCCGAACTCGGAGGTCGCGGTGATGTCCGCGGGCTCCGCGGTCCCGGCCGGCGGGTAGGCCTCGTACGGAGCGTAGGAACCCTGGTCCTCGTACACCTCGTACGCGGCCTGTTCGGGTTCGTACGACTCGTGCGCGGTGTGCACGGTTTGCTGTTCGTGCTCGGGCGTGGCGCCGGTGTTCCAGGCAGTGGCGTCGTACGCGCCGGTGTCGTAGGCAGCCGTCCCGGTCGTCGCCCACTGGCCGTTCTGGTGCCAGCCGCTGGTGTCCCACTCGCCCGAGGTGTCCGGAGCGCCGCCCTGCGCGGGGATGCCCGGGGCTTCCGGCATCCAGGTCGCGGTGGCGTCGTACTGCTGCGGGTGCTGGGTCCCGTACGCGGCATAGGGGTCGTACGCGGCGGTCTGATGTGCGCCGGTGTCCCACTGGGCGGAGTCGTGCTGGCCGCTGTACCCGGCCTGTCCGGTGTCGTAGCCGCTGCTGTAGCCGGTGGTGTCGTACGTGCCGTCGTAGCTGCCCGGGAGGGAGCCGAAGAGCGGGCCGCCGTTGTAGCTGCCCGTGGAGTGGCTGTCGAAACCGACATACCCGGCGTGGGGGTGCTGGTCGTTCACCAACTTCTCTCTCGCCTCGGCAGCAGGACCTGGGTCTGGGGATCCGGTGGGGGAATCCCAGGGGAAAGCAGTGGCCGCGACTGTACCCGGCAGTACGTGACGGCGACAATCTTCGTCAGGTCCCGGGCTCGCAGGAAACGGGCAATCGGCCGTCTTTCGGCGGGCTGTGCACAGACCCTTGGCTCTATGTTCGAAACGCGTTCTATTTCTGGATGCGCTCCGGGCGGCCCTGGTGCCCGGGGGTGTGCCCCGGCACGGCGTGGCGGCCTTGCGCCAGTGAGGGGCTCCGGTCCTTCAGGCCACCGAGGCGGCCCCCATGAGGCCGGTGGCCGATTCCGGGGACTCCAGGGCCTGCCGGATCCCGGCGGCGACCGCCGGGTGGACCGGCAGCGCGAGGTGGCCGATCCCGGTGACGCGCACGTTCAGCGCATCGAGGTCCGGATGGTCGATGCAGGCCGCCTCGGCCGGGACGATCACCTGGTCCAGCTCGCTCCAGAAGCTCACGAACCGGGTGCGGCAGCCGGGCGCGGGGCGGCGCAGCTCCTCGATCGGGGCGGAACCGCTGCGCATCTGGCGCACGATCGGGTGCGCACTGGCCACCGGGGCGACGGCGGTCCCGCCGTGCGGGGTGCCGAGCGTGACCAGGGTGCGGACCCGTCGGTCACCGCCGAGTCGCTGCACGTAATAACGGGCGATCAGGCCACCGAGACTGTGGCCGACGATGTCGACCTCGTGGTGACCGGTGCGGGCGCAGATCTCCTCGACGTGCCGGCCGAGAAGTTCGGCGGCCGTGCGGATGTCACAGGTCAGCGGTGAGTAGTTGAGGGACTCCAGATGGTGCCAGCCGTGCCGGGCGAGGGAACGGCGCAGCAGGACGAAGACGGAGCGGTTGTCGATGAACCCGTGCAGGAGCACGACGGGCCGCCGCTCGAGGTTCTCGGCGGGCAGGGCCCGGGCTCCGGCCGGCGCGGTGGGCGGCTGTTCGGCCGGGGGCGTCGCGTCATGCCGCTCCCCGGTCATGCCGGAGGGGTAGAGCAGTACGTGCCCGACGAGCACGACCAGCTCCAGCGCGGTGGCTCTCAGCAGTGCCGATGACAGCCAGGTGCGGCGCAGACACGGCTGGCGCAGCAGTAGTGGATGAAAAGGCAGGACCTTCATGGCCGACCTCCTGCTTCGGCGCACGGGAGGCGGCTCAAGTCCCCGTATGCCCTCATGGGGCGCCGTGGCAGAGGCGCGGGTGGCTGGTCGGGCCACCGTGTCGACGGGCCGTACCACCGTGCCGTGCGGCTGACGGCGCGGTGGTACGGCGACCTCGTTGCGGCTCCCCTTGCCTCCGTGGCCCGCGCGGCAGGTGCGCCGCGTGATGCGGGAACGGGGCCTGGCGAACATGTCCCAGGTGTGATTTCCCCCTCCCGGCCCACCGCGAAACGGCGGGTTGCGGGATGCTGTCGATAACGTTCGTTCACATCCCCGGCCCTTTCCGGCACGGGAGACGCATGTGGAGGCAGTGATGGGTGTGACCGGTCCGATTCGTGTGGTGGTGGCCAAGCCGGGCCTGGACGGCCATGATCGCGGGGCCAAGGTGATCGCGCGGGCGCTGCGCGACGCCGGTATGGAGGTCATCTACACCGGCCTCCACCAGACGCCCGAACAGATCGTGGACACCGCGATCCAGGAGGACGCCGACGCGATCGGCCTCTCGATCCTCTCCGGTGCGCATAACACGCTCTTCGCCAAGGTGATCGAGCTCCTGAAGGAGCGCGAGGCGGAGGACATCAAGGTCTTCGGCGGCGGCATCATCCCCGAGGCGGACATCGCGCCGCTGAAGGAGCAGGGCGTCGCGGCGATCTTCACCCCGGGTGCGACGACGGGCTCGATCGTCGACTGGGTGAACGCCAACGTCCGCCAGTCCGCAGACGCCTGACCCGGGCGGGCCGGGGCGCCCGTCCGCCCGGTGCTCTGTGTCCTCAATCGCCTGCCCGGTGCGAGACGGAGTCCGTCGAAGGGATTCCCCATGCCCTGGAGACCATGGGGAGATTGAGGACACAGCACGGCGCGGGCCGCGCAACCCGCCGCCGGGCACCACCGCACCCCCTACACCGCCTCCGGCATCAGCTCCACCTCCATCACCGCGCGCAGCCGCAGGGTGGAGACCAGACGCCGGAACGCCTCCGACCAGTAGCCGGCGGCTCCCGGCGACGCGCCCTCCGGCTCGTCCGGTGTCGCCGTGAGGACCTCCAGGCGGTCCGCCTCCGCCGGGTTCAGGCAACGCTCGGCGAGGCCCATCACGCCGCTGAAGCTCCATGGATAACTCCCCGCGTCGCGGGCGATGTCGAGTGCGTCGACGACCGATCTGCCCAGCGGCTCCGCCCAGGGAGTCGCGCAGACCCCCAGGAGCTGGAACGCCTCGGACAGCCCGTGCGCGGCAATGAAGTCGGCCACCCACGCTGCCCGTTCCGCATCGGGCAGTGTGGCGAGGAGTGTGGAGCGCTCGGCGAGCGACGCCGTGCCGGGGGCGTTCGACGGGGGTACAGAGGGGGCGCCCAGCAGCGCGCGGGCCCACTCCGGGGCCCGCTGCCGCACCGCCGCCCGGCACCACGCCGCGTGCAGTTCCTCACCCCAGCCGTCGGCGACGGGCAGCGCGACGATCTCCTGCGCCGTACGCCCGCCGAACCGCGACGGCCAGGTGGACAGTGGGGCCGACTCCACCAGCTGGCCCAGCCACCACGACCGTTCGCCCCGGCCGGACGGCGGCGCCGCGATCACGCCGTCGCGCTGCATCTCCGCATCGCATTCATGCGGTGCCTCCACGGCGATGGACGCGGAACTGGCCGTCAGGTCCGGGTTCACGCACGACGCCGCGCGGGCCGCCATCCGCCCGGCCAGCGCCGACTCCGGCAGCGCGGACAGCAGCTCGGCGGCCGTCGCGCGGACATTGCGGCTGCGGTCGGAGAGCGCCTGCTCCAGGAACGGTTCGTCCGCACCGGACAGCCCGGTACGCAGCGAGTCCACGAACATCAGCCGGTCCTCGGCACGCTCCGTCGGCCACGTGCTGGTCAGCAGCGCGAGCGCGCTCCCCGGATCATGCGCGCGTACGGCCCCGAGCAGGGCGACACGCTCGGCGAACAAGCCCTCCTCCCACAGCCTGCGCACCGTCTCCGGGTCCGTCACCTCGGGCCGCGGCGCGCCGCCGGCCGAGCCGCGCAGCGCGAACTTCCACTCGGGGTTCAGCCGGGCCAGCCACAGCCCGCGGGGACCGGCGAACGCCAGGGCCTGCGGCCGCAGGTCGGTACGGGCGCGGGCCGCGTCCAACAGCGCCGGGAGCAGCGCCGCCGGAGCCCGGTAGCCGTGCAGACCGGCTGTGGCCAGCCACTGCGGGATCAGCTCGGTGAGATCCGGCGCGGCACCCCGCCGGCCGCCCGCACCGCCCGGCGCCGACCGGTCGGCGAGCAGCTGGGCGAGTCTGCGCCGCGCGGCCGGCGGCAGCGGCGGCCGGGGATCGGGGGGCGTCGTCCCCGGCCGCGCGGCCGCGGGCGCGGGCAGCAGTCCGGCTCTGTGCCGCACGGTCTGCAGTGCTGCCGCGTTCAGGAGGGCGACCGGCCCCCCATCGCCGCCCGCCGTTGACGGTCGGCGATCGGTGCCGAGCAACGCCGAGGTGACGAGTTCTTCCCACGGGGTGATTGTCCTGGGCATCGGTCCTCCTCCAGGGATCAGATGAGCGGTACGGTCTCGGTCGCACCGCCGTCGGAGCCATCGGTCCAGGCGGCGAGCGGGTCGAAGCCGCGGTGGCCGCATTCGCCGAACACCGTGACGGGCGCGCCGCCGGACAGCGCGACGAGCTTCCACAGGCCCGGCCGGGACAGCGCCGACGGAACGATGGGCAGGGCCGTACCTCCTGTGGCGTCCGCCAGTTGCCAGCCGTCGCCCAAGGGCACCGGTATGACCTCGCGCAGCGTCGCCGGCCAGGACTCCAGCCAGGGGTCGTCCCGCAGGGCGCGCCCGTACGCGGCGGCCGCGGCCGCGGTCGTGGAGCCCCGAGGGGGAGTGCCGGACGGCACCGGCGCACCGAACTGCGCGCCCAGCTCAGCACGTAGCTGCCCGGCCCCCTGATACGGCGTGAGTTCGGCGTCGAGCGTGACGCCCACCGGCAGGGCCTGCCCGGGGGAGCGCCCGGCCGCTCCGAAGGACAGCAGCAGCGCGGTGCGGCCGGAGTCCTTTCCGTACAGCCAGATCCGACGCGTGACGATCCTGCCGTCCGGGGTGTCGTACTGGGCGAGGACCAGCCACCAGTCACGGACCGGGAGGCCGTCGGCGGGGGATGTCAGCCCCACCCGCGTACGGACCGTCGCGGCCAGGGGCTCCGGCAGCCGGTCGATGCCCAGCCAGGCGGTGTCCAGCAGATGCAGCAGCGCGCACTCCTGCAGCAACCGCGCCGGCCAGCCGGGGCCGGATGCCGGGATCGCCCCCAACTCACGGACCCGGCCGGCAAGTCCCGGCGCCTGCGCGTCGACCATGCGGGCCGCCGTCTCCTCCCACAGCCCGTACCCCGACTGGTCGGCCGCCGCCAGACCGCCGCGCACCAGGTCCGTCAGCCGCTGCTCCAACTCCTGTGCACCGCCGGTGATCCGCCCGGCCCGGCGCTCGGCGCGCCGCCGGGCTGCCTCCGGGTCGGCCGGGCCCGCGGCCGAGGCGCCGCCCGCCGCCGGCCCGCCCTTCTCCCCCTTGTCCGCCGCGCGCTTGCGACGGCCCGTCAGCCACTCGCCGGCCCAGTCCGGCACGACGCCCGCGGGCAGGGCCGATGCGCCGGAAGCCCAGACCAGCAGCAGACCCAGCGCGTGCTTGCACGGGAACTTCCGGCTGGGGCAACTGCACTTGTACGCAGGGCCGGTGGTGTCGATCACGGTTTGATACGGCCGGCTTCCGCTGCCCTTGTACAGCCCCCACACCGCACCCGAACCGTCACACCCGCCACCCGACCACGGTCCCGCCGAACCGAGCTTGCTCCCCGCCTTGCGTGATGCCTCGTCAGGAGCCAGGGCCAGGACCTGCTCCACCGTCCAGCGCGCCGCCGGGTCGGCGGTGCGCAAGGGTTCTCCCCCGTGAGATAGCAGCATGGGAACGACGGTAGAACGCACCACTGACAATCACTCTGACCTGCCATTTCGTCGTCGTGCAAGCAACTTGACTTTACTCCTCCTTTGCGATTCGCTGCGAGGTACCGGCCTTTGGATCCGGGGGATCGACCCATGAGCCACACCGTCCGCGACATCCACAACTTCCGTAACGCCCGCACCATCCGGACTGCCGTCTCCGCAGCCGTCGTCCTCGGTCTCGCCGTGGGCCTCGGGGCCTGCTCCGAGACCGTCGATCAGGTGGACAAGGCCGTGGACGAGACGTACGAAGTCACCTACGAGGTCACCGGTACGAGCGTCGACGAGATCCAGTTCCACGCGGGCGGGGGCAAGGCCATGGACCCGGAGATCGAGACGGTCAAGTCCCCGACCCTGCCGTGGCGGAAGACCGTCACGCTGCGCGGCATCATGCCGCCCGCCGTCATGCCGATCGCCCTGGACGAGAACGGGGCCGACGTCGCCTGCTCGATCACGCACAAGGGCAAGGTCATCAAGAAGGCCAAGGGCGAGGGGCTCATCACCGCCGGCGGCTGCGTCGCGGTCTCGCCGGTGACCGGCTGAACTCCCCGCCCGTAGCCGCTGAATCGGCCCTGACCTGCGGTCGGGGCCGATTGTCAGTGGCGTGGTGCACGGTGGGAACCACATCAGGTCGACCGATCTGGAGGGGGATCCATGACCGTGTCCGAAACCACTGCCGCCGTCGGCGCAGCGGCTCTGCGCCCGCATGCCGAGGACGCTTTCGCCGACGAGCTGAAGGCGCTCGCCGCAGCCGACGACCGCCCACGTCCCGCCCTATGGAAGCTGTCTCCGTGGGCGGTGGCCACCTATCTCCTCGGCGGCGTGCTGGCGGACGGGACGGTGATCACGCCCAAGTACGTGGGGCCGCGCCGTCTCGTCGAGGTCGCCGTGACGACGCTCGCCACCGACCGGGCACTGCTGCTCCTCGGCGTTCCCGGTACCGCCAAGACCTGGGTCTCCGAGCACCTCGCGGCCGCTGTCAGCGGCGACTCGACGCTGCTCGTCCAGGGCACGGCGGGCACACCCGAGGAAGCCGTCCGCTACGGGTGGAACTACGCGCAGCTGCTGGCGCACGGCCCCAGCCGCGACGCACTGGTGCCCAGCCCGCTGATGCGCGCCATG
The DNA here is from genome assembly GCF_040683105.1 of Streptomyces sp. NPDC051020. Taxonomy (NCBI): domain Bacteria; kingdom Bacillati; phylum Actinomycetota; class Actinomycetes; order Kitasatosporales; family Streptomycetaceae; genus Streptomyces; species Streptomyces sp. NPDC051020. Next base: position 171,552 of record NZ_JBFBCG010000005.1, read on the forward strand.
TCCGAGGGGATGACCGCGCGGATCGAGGAGCTCACCCGCATCCCCGCCGATGTGCAGGACTCGCTCATCACGATCCTGTCGGAGAAGACGCTCCCCGTTCCGGAGCTGGGCCAGGAGGTCCAGGCCGTCCGGGGATTCAACGTCATCGCGACGGCCAACGACCGCGACCGAGGGGTCAACGAGCTGTCCAGCGCCCTGCGCCGCCGGTTCAACACGGTCGTGCTGCCGCTGCCCGCCACGCCCGACGCCGAGGTCGACATCGTGTCCCGGCGCGTCGACCAGATGGGGCGCTCGCTCGACCTTTCTGCCGCCCCCGACGGCATGGCGGAGATCCGACGGGTGGTCACGGTCTTCCGTGAACTGCGCGACGGCATCACGACGGACGGACGGACCAAGCTCAAGTCCCCGTCAGGCACGCTGTCCACGGCCGAGGCCATCTCCGTCGTCACCAACGGCCTGGCGCTCGCAGCCCACTTCGGCGACGGAGTGCTGCGTCCCGGCGATGTCGCGGCCGGCATCCTCGGCGCGGTTGTCCGGGATCCGGCGGCGGACCGGGTGGTCTGGCAGGAGTACCTGGAGACGGTGGTCCGGGAGCGGGACGGCTGGAAGGACTTCTACCGCGCCTGCCGCGAGGTCTCCGTATGACCGGGGCCGCGCCCGCCGCCGGGCCGCTGCTGCTCGGGGTCCGGCACCACGGGCCCGGCTCCGCCCGCGCGGTCCGTGCCACGCTGGAGGCCGCCCTTCCGAAGGCGGTCCTCATCGAGGGGCCGCCCGAGGGCGACGCACTCCTGCCGCTCGCCGCCGACGAGCAGATGCGGCCACCCGTCGCGCTGCTCGCTCACGCTGTGGACGATCCGGGGCGGGCGGCGTTCTGGCCGCTGGCCGAGTTCTCGCCCGAGTGGGTCGCGATCCGCTGGGCGCTGGGCCACGACGTCCCGGTCCGCTTCATCGACCTGCCCGCGGCGCATTCCCTGGCCATGACCGACTCTCCGGACGGGAGCGACGACAAGGAGCGGGGAGCTGAGGAAGCCGCCCCGGCCGACGCGGTCGCCGCACCACCGGTCGACCCGATCGGCGCCCTTGCCGAAGCCGCCGGATACGACGACCCGGAGCGCTGGTGGGAGGACATCGTCGAACACCGCGCACCCAACGGCGAACTCGCCGACCCACGTGCCCCGTTCGCCGTGCTCGGCGAGGCGATGACGGTGGTGCGCGAGGTGTACGGGGACGGTGGGCATCCCCGCGACGCCGTCCGCGAGGCGTACATGCGGATCCAGTTGCGGGCCGCGCGCAAGGAGTTCGGGGACGACATCGCCGTCGTCTGCGGCGCCTGGCACGTGCCCGCGCTCGGCGCGCGGACGACCGTCGGCGCCGACCGGGCCCTCGTCAAGGGACTGCCCAAGGTGAAGGCCGAGCTGACGTGGGTGCCCTGGACCCATCGCCGGCTCGCCCGGCACAGCGGATACGGGGCGGGCATCGACTCGCCCGGCTGGTACGGACACCTCTTCGCCGCCCCGGACCGCCCCGTCGAGCGGTGGATGACCAAGGTCGCCGGACTCCTGCGCGACGAGGACCGGTTCGTGTCCTCCGCCCATGTCATCGAGGCCGTCCGGCTCGCCGGGACCCTCGCGGCGATGCGCGGCCGCCCGCTCGCCGGACTGGACGAGACGACAGACGCGATCCGGGCGGTGATGTGCGAGGGCTCCGATGTGCCGCTCGCGCTCGTCCGGGACCGGCTTATCGTCGGCGAGGCGCTCGGCGAGGTGCCGGACACCGCCCCGGCCGTGCCGTTGCAGCGCGACCTCACCCGGCTCCAGCGCACCCTGCGGCTCAAACCGGAGGCGCAGGAACGGGAGTTGGAGCTCGACCTCCGCAAGGACACCGACGCGTCCCGCAGCCGCCTGCTGCACCGCCTGCGGCTCCTCGCCGTCGGCTGGGGCGAACCGGCCACCGGGCGGGGGAGCACCGGCACCTTCCGGGAGACCTGGCGGCTGCACTGGGAGCCGGAGCTGCACGTACGCGTCGCGGAGGCCGGGGTCTGGGGCACCACCGTGCTCTCCGCCGCGACCGCCAAGGCCGAATCGGAGGCCGTATCGGCGACCGCCCTCGCCGAGGTCACCGCACTCGCCGAGCACTGTCTCCTCGCCGAACTGCCCGAGGCACTGCCCGTGGTGATGCGGGCTCTCGCCGACCGCGCCGCGCTCGACGCAGACGTCGGCCACCTCGCCGACGCCCTGCCCGCCCTCGCCCGCACCTTGCGGTACGGGGACGTCCGGTCCACGGACACCGCGGCGCTCGGCGAGGTCGCGGCCGGGCTCGCCGAGCGGATCTGCGTCGGACTGCCGCCCGCCTGCACCGGGCTCGACGCCGACGGCGCCGCCGAACTGCGCCGCAAGGTGGACGGCGTCCACACCGCGATCGGGCTGCTCGCCGGAACCGTACCGGCGGACGGACTCCGTGAGCGCTGGGCCGCCGTGCTGCACAAGCTGGCCGCCCGGGACACGGTCGCGGGCGTCATCCGCGGCCGCTCGACGCGGCTGCTCCTCGACGACGGGCGGCTCGAAGAGGACGACGCGGCACGGCTGATGGGCCTCGCCCTCTCGCCCGGCACACCCCCGGCCGACGCGGCGGCCTGGATCGAGGGGTTCGTCGGCGGGGCCGACGGGGGCGGCATGCTCCTTGTCCACGATGAGCGGCTGCTCGGCCTGGTCGACGCCTGGCTGGCCGGTGTCCCCGCCGACATGTTCACCGATGTGCTCCCGCTGTTGCGCCGCACCTTCTCGGCGTACGAAGCAGGCGTACGGCGCACGCTCGGCGAGCTCGTACGACGCGGTCCGGCCGCCGGGGCACCGGCCGCGACCGCCGCCGGGACGGCGGCACCCGGCTTCGGGCCCGGCCTCGACGAGGCGCGGGCGGACGCGGTGGTACCGGTGCTGCGGCTGCTGCTGGGGCTGGACGCCGAGGGCGCAGAGGGTGCCGACAACGCCATGGAACCGCTGGGGGCAACAGGATGACGACGGTCACGGAATCAGGCACGGACGCGGAGCGGCCGGGCGCCGCCGGGCGGGGCGCGGCGCAGGACGAACGGCTCCGGCGGTGGCGCATGGTGCTGGGCGCGGACAGCGCCGAGACCACCGGGTGCACCCTGACCGGACAGGACGCCGCGATGGACGGTGCGCTGAACGCCCTGTACGGCGGCGGGGGCAGGGCCGGCGGCTGCGGCGGGACCGAGCGCTCGGCCGGACTCGGCGCCTCCGCCCCGTCCGTCGCCCGCTGGCTCGGCGACATCCGCACGTACTTCCCCAGCTCCGTCGTCCAGGTCATGCAGCGCGACGCGATCGACCGGCTCGGTCTCTCCGCGCTGCTGCTGGAGCCGGAGATGCTGGAGGCCGTCGAGGCGGACGTCCACCTGGTCGGAACGCTCCTCTCGCTCAACAAGGCGATGCCCGAGACGACGAAGGAGACGGCACGAGCCGTCGTGCGCAAGGTGGTCGACGACCTGGAGAAGCGGCTCGCCACCCGCACCCGGGCCACGCTGACCGGCGCACTCGACCGCTCGGCGAGGATCAACCGGCCGCGACACCACGACATCGACTGGGACCGCACGATCCGGGCCAACCTCAAGAACTATCTCCTGCTTCCTGGCGGGGACGGGGCCGGCACGGTTGTTCCCGAGCGGCTCATCGGCTACGGACGCGCCGCGCAGGCGGTGAAGAAGGATGTCGTCCTCTGCATCGACCAGTCGGGGTCGATGGCCGCCTCCCTCGTCTACGCCTCCGTCTTCGGCGCGGTGCTCGCCTCCATGCGTACGTTGCGGACCAGGCTCGTCGTCTTCGACACGGCTGTCGTCGACCTCACCGAGCAGCTCGACGACCCCGTCGACGTACTCTTCGGCACCCAGCTCGGCGGCGGCACGGACATCAACCGGGCGCTCGCCTACTGCCAGTCCCAGATCACCCGGCCCGCCGACACCGTCGTGGTTCTCATCAGCGACCTCTACGAAGGCGGCATCCGCAACGAAATGCTGAAGCGGGTGGCGGCGATGAAGGCGTCCGGCGTGCAGTTCGTGACGCTGCTCGCCCTGTCCGACGAGGGCGCGCCCGCCTACGACCGCGAGCACGCGGCGGCGCTCGGCGCGCTCGGAGCACCGGCTTTCGCGTGCACCCCGGACCTCTTTCCGGAGGTGATGGCCGCGGCACTGGAGAAGAGGCCACTGCCCGTACCGGACAAGGAGACCCATCAGTAACAAGGGACTCGCGTCCGCCCGGGAAGGTCGTGCACGTATCGTCCCGTCGCCCGCGGAGGACCGCGTCCCGCAGTCCGCGCCCTTCCGGTCGGTCTTACTCCGACGGGACGGCAGCAGCTGTCCGTCCAGTCTCCGGCCCGCGCCCGGTGCGCGGGCCGGGCGCGACGCCCGTCCGGCCGTCGAGCACGGCGTCGCTCGGACAGGCGGGCCGGACCCGATCGCTCCCGCCTGTCCGAGCGACGCGGTGGCCGCCTTCACCGCTCCGGAGTATCCGGCCCGGGAGATCTGAGACCTCTCGCAGCGCCGAGTGCCTCTCCCGGCCCGCGGCAGGGCGGATCCCCGCCGTGTCCGGACCACCGCGTCCCGACCGTGGGCTCCGCCCGGCCACGGGCCGCCCCCGCTCCACCGGCACGGGCCGCGCCGTTTCGTCCACTGCGACCCGGCCCCCGGCGCGATCTGTGACCGTAATCACCGCCCAGGTGCGATCTGCGATTTAGGGTCATGCGGAGCTCGGGGATAACCTGCGAGATGGACATGCCGCGTACTCGGTAACCGTGTGCGCCTTCCTTGTGACCGAGCAGTCACGTTGCCCCTCGCGGCACGCCCACGCTGAAAACGAACCGCGAGACCACTGAAAAGGGACGGACGCGCGTGGACCTGTTCGAGTACCAGGCGAGGGACCTCTTCGCCAAGCACGGTGTACCGGTGCTGGCCGGTGAAGTCATTGACACGCCTGAGGCAGCCCGCGAGGCGACCGAGCGGCTGGGCGGCAAGTCTGTCGTCAAGGCGCAGGTGAAGGTCGGCGGCCGCGGCAAGGCCGGCGGCGTCAAGCTGGCCGCCACCCCCGACGAGGCGGTCGCCCGGGCGACCGACATTCTCGGCATGGACATCAAGGGCCACACGGTCCACAAGGTGATGATCGCCGAGACCGCGCCGGAGATCCTTGAGGAGTACTACGTCTCGTACCTCCTCGACCGCACCAACCGCACCTTCCTGGCCATGGCCTCGGTGCAGGGCGGCATGGACATCGAGGAGGTCGCGGAGAAGACCCCCGAGGCCCTCGCGAAGGTCCCGGTCGACTCCAACACCGGTGTCACGATCGAGAAGGCCCGCGAGATCGTCGCCCAGGCGAAGTTCCCGGCCGAGGTGGCCGAGAAGGTCGCCGAGGTCATGGTGACGCTGTGGGACACCTTCGTCGCCGAGGACGCACTCCTCGTCGAGGTCAACCCGCTCGCCAAGGTCGCCTCCGGCGACGTCCTGGCGCTGGACGGCAAGGTGTCTCTCGACGAGAACGCCGACTTCCGTCAGCCCGGCCACGAGGCCCTCGAGGACAAGGACGCAGCCAACCCGCTCGAGGCTGCCGCCAAGGCCAAGAACCTCAACTACGTCAAGCTCGACGGCGAGGTCGGCATCATCGGTAACGGTGCCGGTCTGGTCATGTCGACCCTGGACGTCGTCGCGTACGCCGGTGAGAACCACGGCAACGTGAAGCCCGCCAACTTCCTCGACATCGGTGGCGGCGCCTCCGCAGAGGTCATGGCGAACGGCCTGGAGATCATCCTCGGTGACCCGGACGTCAAGTCCGTCTTCGTCAACGTCTTCGGTGGCATCACCGCGTGCGACGAGGTCGCCAACGGCATCGTCCAGGCTCTTGCACTGCTCAAGAGCAAGGGCGAAGAGGTCACCAAGCCGCTGGTCGTGCGCCTCGACGGCAACAACGCGGAGCTGGGTCGCAGGATCCTTTCCGACGCCAACCACCCGCTGGTGCAGCGTGTGGACACCATGGACGGCGCGGCCGACAAGGCCGCCGAGCTCGCCGCGGCTGCGAAGTAAGGGACGAGGGACTCCAACACCATGGCTATCTTCCTCACCAAGGACAGCAAGGTCATCGTCCAGGGGATGACCGGTGCCACCGGCATGAAGCACACCAAGCTCATGCTGGCCGATGGCACCAACATCGTCGGCGGCGTGAACCCGCGCAAGGCCGGCACGACCGTCGACTTCGACGGCACCGAGGTACCCGTCTTCGGCTCCGTCGCCGAGGCGATGGAGAAGACCGGCGCCGACGTGTCCGTCCTCTTCGTGCCGCCGGCCTTCGCGAAGGCCGCCGTCGTCGAGGCGATCGACGCCGAGATCCCCCTCGCCGTCGTGATCACCGAGGGTATCGCCGTCCACGACTCGGCCGCCTTCTGGGCGTATGCCGGTTCGAAGGGCAACAAGACCCGGATCATCGGCCCGAACTGCCCCGGCCTGATCACCCCCGGCCAGTCCAACGCCGGCATCATCCCGGGCGACATCACCAAGCCCGGCCGCATCGGTCTCGTGTCGAAGTCCGGCACGCTGACCTACCAGATGATGTACGAGCTCCGTGACATCGGCTTCTCGTCCGCCGTCGGCATCGGTGGCGACCCGATCATCGGTACGACGCACATCGACGCCCTCGCGGCGTTCGAGGCCGACCCCGAGACCGACCTGATCGTCATGATCGGCGAGATCGGCGGCGACGCCGAGGAGCGTGCGGCGGACTTCATCGCGAAGAACGTCACCAAGCCGGTCGTCGGTTACGTCGCGGGCTTCACCGCCCCCGAGGGCAAGACCATGGGCCACGCGGGCGCCATCGTCTCCGGCTCCTCCGGCACCGCCCAGGCGAAGAAGGAGGCCCTCGAGGCCGCCGGCGTCAAGGTCGGCAAGACGCCGACCGAGACCGCCAAGCTGGCGCGCGAGATCCTCGGCGCCTGATCACCTCTTCGCGGGTCTGCCTCCGCACAGACGGCGCGGGCCCGTACCCCTCCCCGGGGTACGGGCCCGCGCCGTTTTCCTGTGCGCCGGCCGGAGCGCGCTGGAGTCACCTCAGGTCCGGTACCAGCCGCGCCGGGCCACGGACGAGCTCTTCGTGGAGCTTCTTCTGCAGCGTGAGGTCCTGTGGAGTCAGCCTCTGAGGACCACTGCGGGGAGGCACGCCGCCGACCCGCTCGGCGGGCGGACTCCCGTACCGCGCCGGAGGCGTCACCATGGTGATCAGTGCGATCCCGGCGATCAGGGCCGTCAGGGCAATGGCTGCCCGCGTCCAGAGTCTGGCCTTGTGCTCGCTTCCGTCACGGATCGCACGGGGCCCGGGCATCGCGGCCACCGGCTGAGTGAGGGCGAGCGCGCCCAGTTGCTCGTGCAGGAGCGTCGACTGTCCGGTGGGCCACGAGGGTTCCGCCAGCTCGGGCACCTGCTCGGCCACCGCGGCACGCGCGTTCATCAGCCGGCTCGCAGCCGCCGGGGTGCTCGCCTCTGTCTCCGCTGCGGTCTCGGGCAGGTCCAGGCCGACACCGTCGTAGAGCAGCAGGGTGCGACGGTAGGACGGCGGCAGGTCGAGCAGCGCCTCGAGCAGGGCACCCGCGCCGGGGGCGGCGGGCGGCGGGTCGGGGTGGCGGTGCGCCCGGCGCAGCCGGTGCCAGGGCGACACCGCGTACTCGTATGCGGCCGCCCGTACCCAGCCCGCGGGGTCCCGGTCCACCGCGACCTCGGGCCAGCGCTGCCAGGCCTGCTCGAAGGCCCGCTCGACGGCCTCCCTGGAGAGGTTCCGGCGCCCGGTCAGCAGGAACGTCTGGCGGAAGAGGGCGGCGGCGTTCTTCGAGTACAGGGCGTCGAATGCCTCGGCGGGCGTGAGGGCGGGTACGGCGCCCGGCTGGTTGCCGGCCGGCGGCTCGTCCGTCCGCGCCGTTTCCGCCGCTCCTGCTGACGTTCCTGCTGCTGCCGGTGCCGGGGACGACGGCGGCTTCGTCAGGCCGGCCCGCTCGCCGCGGGCGCCCGGAGGGGGGCCTTCCGAGGTGCCCCGCGCCTCCGTGCCGCCCGTGCCGATCAGCTGTGCGTACGCCACACGCTTCCGTCCCCGAGGGCTGGCGCGGCCCGCCTCCCAGGACCGGACCGTGGCCGGGGTGACGCCCACGGCTGCGGCGACCTGCTCCTCACTCAATGACTTCGCCTCACGCAGTCGGCGCAGCTCCTTCGGGGAGGGCAGAGGGAAGGAGGCCGTGTCGGTGGCGCCCCGGGTCATGAGGAAGCCCCGGCAGGCCGCCACGGGATGGAAATGTACATAACCGTATATTGGGCGACACAGCGGCTAATCGCCCGTTACATGGATTAAGTGCGTGTCGTTGGGAGCATTGCGGTGTGATCCACAAGACCGAACGCACCCCGTCGCTCTCGGTAGAGCAGGGAAGGACCGCCGTACTGGCATCCGCCTTTGTGCGGGGAGTGCTCGCCGCGGGGCTGGGACTCGGCTCGCTCGCCGTTCTCGCCCTGGTGGTGTGGATCAGCTCCCCGACCCCCGACGGCGGTCCCGGCGGGGCTGTCCACGCGGCGGCCGGGATCTGGCTGCTGGCACACGGCGCGGCACTCGTCAGGACCGACACCCTCAGCGGCGCCCCCGCCCCCGTCGGCATCGTCCCGTTGCTGCTCACCGGGGTGCTGGTGTGGCTGGTGCACCGGGCCGCCCGCGACGTGATGGAGCCGGACGAGGGGCGCACCCCGCCGTCGGGCGCGAGCGCCTTCTGCCTGGTGACGTCGGGATATCTGCTGGTCGCAGCGGCGATCGCCCTCTATGCGAAGGGCGGGCCGATGTTCGCGCAGCCGAGCTCGCTTCTGTTCCCGATGGCTCCCGTGGTGGCGGGTGGGGCAGCCGCCGGGGTGTGGGCGGCGGCCGGGCGCCCGATCGGGCCGCCGCCGGCCCGGGCGCCGGAGCGGCTGCGCGAGGCGCTGGCACGGTCCCGGTTCGTGGAGCGGGCGGACGCGGTGCTCCGGTCGGCGGTGGCCGGGACGGCGGTGCTGCTGGGTGGCGGGGCGCTGCTCGTCGCGGTGGCCCTGGTGTGGCATGAGCAGGCGGTTCGGGACTCGTTCTTCGGGCTGTCCGGCGACTGGGCGGGCCGGGCCGCGGTCCTGCTGCTGGCGCTGGTGCTCGTGCCGAACGCGGCGATGTGGGGTGCCGCGTACGGGATGGGGCCAGGATTCGCCCTCGGTACGGCGTCCACGGTCACCCCGCTCGCCTTCACCGGGCGACCGGCCCTGCCTAACTTCCCGCTGCTGGCGGCGGTCCCCGCCCACGGAACCGGAACGGCTCCGAACTGGGCGGCCGCGGCGGTACCGGTCGCGGCCGGGATGACGATCGCCTGGTTCACCGTACGGAGGGCAGCGCCCGCCCGTGGTGTGGGGGAGCAGCCGGCGTGGGGCCTGCGGGGGACCGCGCTGACGGCTGCCCTGGCCGCGCTGGGATGCGGCACCTGCACGGCGGTGCTGACCGCGGCGGCGGGCGGTTCGCTGGGGACCGGGGCGCTGGCGGAGTTCGGCCCGGTGTGGTGGCTGACCGGGGCGGTGGCGGTGGCGTGGACGGCACTGCTCGGTGTGCCGGGGGCGCTGCTGCTGAGGGCGTGGCGGCTGCGGGGGTCCGGCAGCGAGGGGGACAGCGCCGAGACGGCGGAGAAAACGGTGGCCCCCGCCGTACCTGGGGTGGCCGATGCGGAGGTGCCCGGGCGGCTGGGCGAGGAGCGGCGACGGTGGTGGCGCCCGCGGCGCGGGTCCGGGGGCGAGGACGCGGCTGCCGGCACGGAGGCCGGAACCGGATCTGCGACTGGAGCAGGCTCCGTGCAGCCTTCCGCGACCGCGCCTGCTTCGGTGCGCACCCCCACACGCGCCTCCGCGTTCCGCAACGAGGAACACGCGGGCCGGGACGCGTACGACTTCCTGCCGACCGATCCGTGGCGCGGGCGAGCGGTTGAGGATTCCTCCTGGGCCCCGCTCCTGGCGGAGCCGGAAACGCCGTGGGGGGGCGGCGCCCGGGGCGGGGGGGCCGGGGGGGGGGGGGGGGCGGGGGCGTGT